>NZ_MAYS01000349.1 GCF_001756855.1 Candidatus Erwinia dacicola
TTATTATCTGAATTCGCGATGTGATGATTAATTAAATTAACCGGACTGAGTATCCATTTTGGTGGGATATTCAGAACAATTTTTAGCCCGCTGAGATTACCACCTCAATTAGATTTGTCTTTCCGCTCGCTATGCCGATACTGACCGCTGCTGCGATATCTCCAGCTTGGGTGACGCGGCAGGCACTGATACCCATTGACGCCGCAAGCGACTGGAAATCAATGCAAGGATTAATTAAATCCATTCCAATGAATTTCCCCATGGCAACGGAGCTATAAGACGGCTGATTTTTCATAAAATTTTTGAGTACATTGTACTCAAAATTATTCATAACGATAAAGGTCACTGGGAGATCCTCCCGCGCAGCGGTCCACAGGGCTTGCGGTGAATACATTGCTGCGCCGTCTCCCACCAGACAGACTACCGGTTCACGACCCAGCCCGAGTGAATGCCCTACCGCAGCAGGCATTCCCCATCCCAGGCCGCCGCCGCGCATAAAGTAATATCGATAGTACTGCTTATCGGAAATAAATTTTCTGATGTAGTTTGTCGTCGCAATAGCCTCATCAACAATGGTGACGCCCGGTGGGATACCACGAAGCACCTCATGGGCTGCGACCAGCGGCGAAATCACCGGATGACCAAATTCAGAGGCGAAGAAAGCTTCAAGCTGCTCCTGATTTTTTTCACGCTCGCTTTTCGCTTTGTTAAGATGCTTCTGATACATCTCTTTCTTGCGCCAGGTGATACGCTCTAGCTTAGGTAAAAGTTGCTCAAGCGAAATTTTGATGTCACCCATTAAAGACAGTCTGGTGGGATAGGTTCTGCCCAACTCGTTCATATCCGAGGACAGCTGATAAACCACGCAGTCCTGCGGAATAGATTCAGCTTCGCTGTAGAGGATGGTAATTAAACTTTTTCCGCCCAGAATAAAGACAGCGTCGTAGTTCATGATGATTTTTGCAATATCCCGCGACGTGGTAGGCATATTACCTCGCCAGAGGGGATGATTAGGCGGGAAAGGCAGATTTAACGGCCATGACGAACCGTAGACATGAGCCCCCAGCATTTCTGCCAAAAGGACGGTTTCCTCAGTGGACTGGTTGCTGTGGATTTCATCTCCGGCAATCATCATTAGTTTACCGGGCTGTACGTTACTTAACTCGGCCGCCAGCTCATCCAGAGAACTGGCCACGGTTTGGTAGTTTACCCGCGAAGAGGAAAGAATACTTGCTTCGTGCATTTCTTCCATCACGTCCATAGGTAGTGACAATAGTACCGGACCCGCCGGGGGATAGCTGGCATCGTGGAAAGCCCGCCTGACTAGGATCGGAAGCTGTGCGGCACTGGTCACTTCTTTTGTCCATTTTACGACCGGAGAGGCAATGGACACCACGTCATCGTAGAGCAGTGGCTCGCGAACATAGTGCCGGGTGTCCTGCTGTCCGACCGTCACGACAAGCGGAGTTTTCATAATTCTTGAGTTGATTAGGTTCCCCATCCCATGACCTAACCCGCTGGCGGTATGTAAATTCAGAAAGCCGGTTTTACCTGATGCTTTTGCATACCCATCAGCAATAGCGACTGCGCTACTTTCCTGTAGTGCTAGGATATAATGAATATCGTCGTGGCGAAGCAGGGCATCAATAAGCGGTAATTCAGTGGTGCCCGGATTACCAAAAATATACCCAACCCCTTCACTTTCGAGCACTTCGAGCAGAATATCTGCACCCGAACGCGGCGCAAAATCTGCCAACGTATTGATAGCTTTCATAGCCTGTTACCTTATTCAGAGGAATGTGATACGGCTTCAGAATTCTTCACGAGTGGAACGAATGACTATCTCATTTACATCAACATCTTCAAGCTGGTCTATGGCGTAATCGACCGCTTTAGCAATAGCCTGAGCCGGGATCGCCTGCTTATAGAATTCATTCAAAAACGCTTTGCTATCGGAATCTGAGCTACCCGTGTTGCAGCTCGCTTTCAACTGCACAGGGGGATATCAGCGTGGTGCGGATGTGACTGCCAGCTTCGTACCGTAAACCTTCGCTCAGGGCTCTGACGGCAAATATAGTGAAATATTTGATCTAACCTATGTAGATCAGCTAACGAAACTGGTGGTTCAGCTTTCCTTAGAGATATGAATGATTGCACATTAGTCTTAAATACTGGTCGTTGCCCCCATTATCCCAGCGGATGATCAACATGTGCATATATCTCTCCCTCCCCCCAGTGTAACACAGCCTAATAAACTAGCAGCAGCACCATCCAGAGCATCAACGAATAAATTAGTGAATATTCCTCCCTTCTCCCCTCCTAAGGCATACTGTTCATGGTTAGAAGATTGAATCG
>NZ_MAYS01000350.1 GCF_001756855.1 Candidatus Erwinia dacicola
TTACACCACCTTGACGGACTTGACCTCAAACCAATGTGCCCGGTATCGGAATTGCCATCAAACGTGGTACCAACGCCGCCGATCCGGTGGTGCCGTTTGCTCCGACCCCGTAGCCGGGTACGGTCAGTGTGTCAGGTTTTGTCTTCAATAATGCGCAGGGCGGTTTTGATTTCGACGTGGTCTGATTAACCGGTGCATCGCTGTCCACGGTGGCGACATTTTTTAATGCACAAACTATTACATCAATCAACCTAGTGCAGGCGAGCTTTACCGGATCGCTGAACATTGTCTCGCGCAGCGGCGCGCTTAGCGCATGGTGACAAACTCTTCCGATCCGGTCGGGTGGATCGCCACGGTGTTGTCGAAGTCTTTCTTGGTGGCCCCCATTTTCAGTGCCACCGCGAAGCCCTGCAGCATCTCATCCATGCCGATGCCGATGCCGTGGATACCAACGATCTTCTCATCGGCACCGACGCACACCAGCTTCATGCGGCACGGCTGACGATGCTGGGTGACGGCGGTATACATAGCGGTAAACGCCGATTTATACACTTTTACCTGATCATCACCAAACTTCTCACGCGCTTCCGGCTCGCTCAGGCCGACTGTGCCGATTGGCGGGTGGCTGAATACCACGGTCGGCACGTTGCTGTAGTCCAGATACTCGTCCGGCTTGTTGTTAAACAGGCGCTCGGACAGGCGACGACCAGCGGCGACCGCCACCGGGGTCAGCTCGACTGCACCGGTGTTATCACCCACCGCGTAAATCCCTTTTACGTTGGTGTTCTGGTAGTTATCGACGCTGATGTGGCCCTTTTCGTTCAGTTTTACGCCGGTCACATCAAGGTTCAGGTTATCGGTCATTGGCTCACGACCAATCGCCCACACTAGGCAGTCCACGGTCTGCTCTTTGCCGTTTTCCAGCTGTAAGGTCAGACTGCCGTCGGTATTTTTCACTACCGCTTTCGGAATCGATTCGGTATGCAGCGTCGGGCCTTCGCTGTTCATCACTTCCACCAGCGTATCGACGATCAGCGGATCGAAGCTGCGCAGCGGCACGTGTTTACGCACGAACAGGTGCGTTTCAGAACCCAGCGCGTTGACAACGCCAGCGATTTCGACGGCGATATAGCCTGCACCGACGACGGCGGTACGTTTTGGCAGCGCCTGCAGCCCAAAGAAGCCGTCAGAGTTAATGCCATATTCTGCGCCGGGAATGGGCGGCTGGCTCGGGCGGCCGCCTGTGGCGATCAGAATATGGTCGGCGGTAATTTTCTTGCCGTTTACTTCGACGGTGTGTGCATCAGCAAAGCGCGCGTAACCTTTGATCACGTCCACTTTATTTTTACCCAGCACGTTGTCGTACGAGGTGTGGATACGGTCGATATAGGCGCTGCGGTTTTTCACCAGCAAGCCCCAGTTGAACTGGTTCACGGTGGTGTCGAAACCGTAGTCTGGGCCGTAGTTATGGATAGCTTCGGCGATCTGCGCCGCGTGCCACATTACTTTCTTCGGCACGCAACCTAGGTTGATGCAGGTGCCGCCGAGATCTTTCGCTTCGATCAGCGCACATTTCTGTCCGTACACGGCCGCACGGTTAATGGAGGCAATACCGCCGCTGCCGCTGCCGATGGCAAGGTAGTCATAATGTTTGGTCATCGAGTCTTCCAGTTCAGTAAGTGAGTTAATTCAGCTGGTGTTAGAGTGTAACGCTACAAGGTGAAAAGCCGCAAAGGTTGCGTCTATGATTGTGATAGTCTCATACTGGTTGTCATTGTCACTTTTCGCTTAAGGATGACAGTTATGCATTTGCAGTTTTTAGGCACCGGGGCAGGTACGCCGAGCCGCGAGCGCAACGTCACCAGCATCGCGCTGGATTTACAGGGGGTGCGGAATGCCACTTGGCTGTTTGACTGTGGCGAAGGCACCCAGCATCAGATCCTGCGTACGCCGATCAAGACTGGCAAGATCGAGAAGATCTTCATTACCCATCTGCACGGCGATCACATCTTCGGCCTGCCGGGACTGCTGACCAGCCGATCGATGAATGGCTCACTCAAACCGCTGACCATCTACGGCCCGGTGGGGATAAAAACCTTTGTCGAAAACACCCTGTCATTAAGCGGTTCATGGGTCACCTTCCCGCTGGAGATTGTGGAAATAGGTGCGAGGGAGGTGTGCAACGACGAGCATTTTCGTGTCACGGCCTGGCTGATGAGCCATCCGGTGGAATGCTACGGTTACCGTATTGACGAACACGACAAACCCGGCGCGCTGGATGCAGCTAGGCTGATGGCGCACGGCGTGCCTGCTGGGCCGTACTTCTATGACCTGAAGCATGGTCACAGCGTGATGCTGGATGATGGCCGCACCCTTAACGGCTGGGATTATGTCGGTGAGTCGGTCAAGGGGCGCAGCTTGGCGATTTTCGGCGACACCGCACCCACGGCGGCGGCGCAGCAGCTGGCAGCGGATGTCGATGTGATGGTGCATGAGGCGACACTGGAAATTGCAATGGAAGAGAAAGCTAACAGCCGTGGGCACTCCACCACCGCACAGGCGGCGCAAATGGCGCAGGAGAGTGGCGCAAAGCGGCTGATTATCACACATCTTAGCTCCCGCTATTTACGTCATGACAGCGAGCGCCTGCTGGCAGAGTGCCGGGCGGTGTTTGCCGCCACCGAGATGGCGCATGATTTCGCGATATTTCAGCTGTAGGGGTCGGGCATGCCTCGCCCCTACGCA
>NZ_MAYS01000351.1 GCF_001756855.1 Candidatus Erwinia dacicola
TCTGGGGGCGGTGCTGACGGAGCAGAACGAAGAATGGCTGTTGCAGAACCGCTACCTGCCGCCGCACAGCATGGCGGAGATAGAGCAGACCGCTGAAAACGATGTGATCGAGGCGCTGCCACTCAGCGCTTAACAGACATATTACCGGACCGGAAGGCTGGATCTGAATTTACACCACCTTGACGGATTCGATCAAAACCCGACGATATCGCTAAGTTCCTGATTGGTCAGGCGACCATTTGCTTCTAGTAAAGTCAGTATCTTAAGGTCGAAACCATCAATCTGGGTCATCGTTCGTCCATGCCGGTTGCTGAGTACTGCTTACCGACAGATAACCGCATTTTTTTGCAGTGTTGTCCAACACTATTTTGTGATGATCCGCAGAGGGTAATGCGGCTGGGGTAAACTGTAGGGGCCGATCCTCTTTTTCGATCGGCCCGTCAATGGTAGGATTATTCGTCGTCGTACTGCGGTCCTGCATAGTTATCGAAGCGTGACCACTGACCGTTAAAGGTCAGGCGCACGGTGCCGATTGGGCCGTTACGCTGTTTACCTAGGATAATCTCTGCCACCCCTTTCAGATCGCTGTTCTCGTGATACACCTCATCACGGTAGATAAACATGATCAGATCGGCATCCTGCTCGATAGAGCCGGATTCACGCAGGTCGGAGTTAACCGGGCGCTTATCGGCACGCTGCTCCAGGGAGCGGTTAAGCTGCGACAGCGCCACCACCGGCACCTGCAGCTCTTTCGCCAGCGCCTTTAGCGAGCGTGAGATCTCGGCGATCTCCAGCGTGCGGTTATCCGACAGTGACGGTACGTGCATCAGCTGCAGGTAGTCGATCATGATCATGCTCAGACCGCCGTGCTCGCGGAAAATACGGCGCGCACGCGAGCGGACTTCGGTTGGCGTCAGGCCGGAAGAGTCATCGATAAACATGTTCTTCTTCTCCAGCAGGATGCCCATGGTGCTGGAGATACGCGCCCAGTCCTCATCATCCAGCTGGCCGGTACGAATGCGCGTCTGGTCCACGCGTGACAGCGATGCCAGCATACGCATCATGATCTGCTCGCCGGGCATCTCGAGGCTGAATATCAGCACCGGTTTATCCTGCAGCATCACGGCGTTTTCACACAGGTTCATGGCGAAGGTGGTTTTACCCATTGCCGGACGTGCCGCCACGATAATCAGATCTGAGCGCTGCAGGCCCGCGGTTTTCTTGTTCAGGTCGTGATAGCCGGTATCCACGCCGGTTACCCCATCGTGCGGCGTCTGATAGAGGGATTCGATACGCGCAATGGTGGCTTCGAGGATCTGATCGACGCTTTTCGGGCCGTCATCTTTATTGGTGCGGCTTTCGGCAATCTGGAACACGCGGGATTCAGCTAGATCGAGCAGGTCCTCGCTAGTACGGCCCTGCGGATCGTAACCCGCATCGGCGATCTCATTCGCCACCGCGATCATCTCACGCACTACCGCGCGTTCGCGCACGATATCGGCATAAGCGCCAATGTTCGCCGCACTTGGCGTATTTTTTGACAGCTCGGCCAGATAAGCAAAGCCACCCACAATGCTCAGCTTGCCCTTGGTTTCCATCGATTCGGACAGAGTTATCAGATCGATCGGCTTGCTCTGTTCCAGCAGGTGCTGCATTTCCGCGAAGATCATGCGGTGCGGTCGGCTGAAGAAGTCCTTCGCCACCACGCGCTCGGAGACGTTATCCCAGCGTTCGTTATCTAGCATTAAACCGCCCAACACTGACTGTTCTGCTTCCAGCGAGTGCGGCGGCAGCTTAAGACCTTCCATCTGACGGTCTCGCGGCTCGCGGTTTTCGAAGGATTTGTTGGTGGGTTTATTTCTTGCCATAGTGATGTAATACCAAAAATCTTGTGGGGGGGACGCGCAATTATACTCGTTTGCATAGCCTTCGTCCTCCCCCATTCGCGGCGCAATTCACAGGAGTGATCATGGCAAAACGTATACAAATCAGCCAGCACAACGCACCCGAAGTGATGCAACTGGTGGACTTCGATCTGGCCGATCCGGCTGCGGGATAAGTGCAGATTGAGAATAAAGCGATTGGTATCAACTATATCGATATCTACGTGCGCAGTGGGCTTTACCCAGCCCCGCTGCCGTCCGGTTTAGGCACCGAAGCGGCAGGCGTGGTGACGCGTGTTGACCCCGGCGTCAGCGAACTGAAGCCGAGCGACCGCGTGGTATACGCGCAATCCTCCCTCGGTGCCTACAGCGAAGTGCATAATGTGCCGGTGGATAAGCTGGCGCTGCTGCCGGATGCTATCTCCTTTGAGCAGGCAGCCGCCTCTTTCCTTAAAGGGCTGACCGTGCATTACCTGCTGCGCCAGACCTATATGGTGCAGCCAGATGAGGTGTTCCTGTTCCACGCGGCGGCAGGTGGCGTTGGGCTGATTTCCTGCCAGTGGGCGAATGTAGTGGCACACTGATACTGGCCACCTGATCGGAAGGTGATATTCTCACCTTCCCAACACCACAGGTGACCCAATGGCTAAACATTTCACGCCAGAATTTAAGCTCGAAGCGGCGAAGTTAATTGTCGACCACGGCTATACCTACGTTAAGGCCGCAGAGGCAGTTAACGTAAGCCATTCGGCTATCACCCGTTGGGTGAATAAGCTGCGACTTGAGCGCCAGGGGAAAACGCCCGCCAGGCTTCCTCTGA
>NZ_MAYS01000352.1 GCF_001756855.1 Candidatus Erwinia dacicola
AATATCTTTGCAACAGTGCCGTTCAAAACACCGAAAGAGATAATTGAAAGGGGTGTTACGTTGACAGATTGAATCTACAGTTCGTCAACGCTTTTTCTGTGGATTAATTCTAACTGCTGCGTTTTTCACCATCACGCGGTTTTATTACGCAAATTTAGAGCGTTATACCCCATCAGTCTCTTCTTGAAGCCGCCATAAGCAGCCGTCTCCCTTCTTTTGCACTAGGTCGAGACGCGCTTCGTGTGCCATCATTTCGACTTCACTGGCATGCAGCACCCGCAGCCCGGAGGCGGGGCGTTCGATGCGATAGATAGTTTCGCCGTCGCTCTGCTCTTCACGATCCCCTTCCATCGAGAAGGCCAGCGAGGTTTGCCCGCCGGTCATGATCAAGAAGACTTCCGCCAGAATTTCGGAGTCAAGCAGTGCGCCGTGCAGAACGCGCTTGCTGTTGTCTATCTCATAGCGTGAGCAGATAGCATCAAGGCTGTTACGCTTGCTGGGGAACATCTTGCGCGCCATCGTTAGGCTGTCGGTGATTTGGCAGAAAGTTTCGATCTTCGGTATGCCGCGCTGCAGCTTGGAGAATTCGTAATCCATAAAGCCGATATCGAACGAAGCATTATGGATGACTAACTCTGCCCCCTTTATATAGGCAAGGAAATCGTCGGCAATTGCGGCGAAGGTGGGTTTATCCAGCAGAAACTCGTCGGCGATACCGTGAACGTCGAACGCTTCCGGGTCAACCAAGCGGTCAGGCTTGAGATAGACGTGGAAGTTATTGCCGGTTAGGCGGCGGTTGATCACCTCTACCGCACCAATCTCAATGATGCAGTGCCCTTCATAATGGACGCCGATCATGTTCATACCGGTGGTTTCGGTATCGAGTACGATCTGACGCGTTGTATTTACTCTGTTCATAGGACTCGTTTATGTCAGACTTGGCGTTTTTCTACGGAGAGTCTACCAGAGATGCTTAAGCAGGTAGAAATTTTCACCGACGGATCGTGCCTTGGTAATCCAGGTCCCGGCGGTTATGGCGCGATTATGCGCTACGGCTCACATGAGAAAATCTTCAGTGCGGGTTTCCATCTCACCACCAATAATCGCATGGAGATGATGGCGGCGATTGTGGCGCTGGAGGCGCTGACTCAGCCGTGTAACGTCACGCTGAGTACCGACAGCCAGTATGTGCGCCAAGGGATCACCAACTGGATCCATAACTGGAAGAAGCGCGGCTGGAAAACGGTCGATAAGAAGCCGGTTAAAAATGTCGATTTATGGCAACGGCTGGACAGCGCGCTCAGCACGCACGAAATCCACTGGAAGTGGGTTAAGGGCCATGCCGGGCACGTAGATAACGAGCTCTGCGATGAGCTGGCGCGCGCGGCTGCCGGCAATCCGACGTTTGACGATGTGGGTTATCAGGCCGGCGCGTAACGCAAAAGGGATGACCGGGGAAGAAGGTTATCCCGTTTTAAGAAATTCAGCCTCTGCGCCCTTCCCGGTACTGGCTGGTGGCACCCACGGCGTGCAGCTGGCGCTTGCTGGCACTCTTTTTCGCCGGATTCATGGTCAGTGGGAAGGTGCGCTTGCGCGCGACGATCAGGTTTAAACAGCCGAGCGCTGGCAGGTGGGTGCTGATCACTTCCCCACCTTGGCGGTTCCACGGCAGTACTTGGAAGCGCGAGCGGTGTACCACCTCATAGTTCAGCAGGCTCAGCCAGTCCATCAGGCGCATCTGGGTAAACATCCGGCTATTCCACGGCACCTTACGGTGCAGGCTGGGGATGAGTTTGCCAATGCCTAAAGCGCTGAAAATATTGAAGCCGCTGATAATCATCCAGCCGTCGTCGATCAACACCCTGTCCACCTCACGCAACACGCGGTGCGGATCGCTGCTCCATGCCAACGTATGGGCCAGCAGGCAGGCATCCAGCGATTTAGACTCAAACGGCAGGTTGAGAGGGTCGGCGTGAACCTGCAGATTATCCCCGCTCAACCCTACGTTAAACTGATGCGAAATCGCACAGCTTTCGGTATCGATTTCCGCGCTAAGACTGCCTACTTTAAGCAGATGAAAACCATATAATTTAGCCAGACTGGAGCGCAGCTGATGCGACAGCGTATCGCGATAATACTCACCGCAGGGGACTTGCGACCATGACTCTGGCACCTGGCAAATATGACGTGTTTTAGCGGGCTTCATGCTTTACCATCTTCTTTCCATTGCTATTATATGAATTTTACCAGCATTCTAGCCCTTCAGGACAACTACATCTGGACGTTAAACGACGAGGCAGGCCACTGTCTGATTGCTGACCCTAGCGAGGTCGCTCCAGTACTGCGTACCCTAGAAAAACGGCACTGTTGCAAAGTTATTGATGAGTTAGCCTTT
>NZ_MAYS01000353.1 GCF_001756855.1 Candidatus Erwinia dacicola
TTCGAACTTGAATCCGCCTATGTGTAAACCGGAGTGCCCGAACTAAGCGATTGCGATGGGGGATGAGTTCTACGAGATTGACGGCGATCGCTGTACCAAGTGTATCGGCCATTACGACGCCCCGACCTGTCAGCAGGTCTGCCCGATTGATAACACTATTATTGTTGACCCACAGCGCACTGAGAGCAATGAGCATCTGTGGGACAAGTTTGTAGGACTGCACCCGGCAGGTTAATTCTCGATTATCACCGTAGCACAGGCATAATGGCGCTCATCGGCCAGAGTGACGTGCATGTGTGCCACGCCGAGCTTATTCGCCACTTCCTGCGCATGTTGGAAAAAGCGCAGGCCGGGTTTTCCCAGCTCATCGTTGAAAACTTCAAACTGATTAAACGCCAGCCCGCCGCGGATCCCGGTGCCGAAGGCTTTGGCCGCTGCTTCTTTTACCGCAAAACGTTTAGCTAGGAAGCGCACCGGCTGCTGATGGGCCTGATACTGCCGCCACTCGTTGTCACTCAGCACGCGCTTTGCCAGCCGATCGCCGGAGCGGGAGATCACCCCTTCGATGCGGGCGATCTCCACGATGTCGGTGCCAAGGCCGAGAATGGCCATTAGCGACGCGCTTCCCGCATCAGCTGCTTCATCTCTTTCACTGCCTCAGCCAGCCCGCTGAAGACCGCACGGCCAATAATTGAATGGCCGATGTTCAGCTCGTGCATCTCCGGCAGAACCGCAATCGACTGGACGTTATGGTAGGTGAGGCCGTGGCCCGCATTGACCTTCAGGCCTTTGCCTGCGGCGTAGGTTGCCGCTTCGGCAATACGAGCCAGCTCGGCATCTCGCTCCGGGCCTTCTGCGGCTTCGGCGTATGCACCGGTATGGATTTCGATGTAGGGAGCGCCCGCCGCCACGGCGGCATCAATCTGGCGATGGTCGGCATCAATAAACAGGGAGACCAGACTGCCAGCCGCATTAAGGCGCTGTACTACCGCCGTCACTTTATCCTGCTGACCGGCAACATCCAAACCACCTTCAGTAGTCACTTCTTCACGCTTTTCCGGCACTAAGCAGCAGAAATGCGGCACGATCTCGCAGGCGATATCGACCATCTCATCGGTGACAGCCATTTCCAGGTTCATG
Organism: Candidatus Erwinia dacicola; assembly: GCF_001756855.1. GTDB lineage: Bacteria > Pseudomonadota > Gammaproteobacteria > Enterobacterales > Enterobacteriaceae > Erwinia > Erwinia dacicola. The sequence continues at coordinate 1,141 of NZ_MAYS01000353.1, forward strand.
CGCGTCTGAATGGTCTGATGCAGAATGCGCACGTCGCGATCGGTAATATGACGACGATCTTCGCGCAGGTGCACGGTAATACCATCGGCACCGGCCTGTTCGGAGACAAACGCCGCCTGCACCGGGTCAGGATATTGCGTGCCGCGTGCATTACGCACGGTGGCCACATGATCGATATTAACGCCTAACAACAACTCAGCCATGACAGTCCTCAGATTATCGCGAAGGGTTTTGTCGAGTGTACAACGTTCGGAAGCCCGAAGGGTATGACCTGTGGCTATTCGTCCGCGGCTGGCGCTGCGTCCGCTGGTTTTCTCGGCAGAAACTGACGAAAAAGCTCGGTGCTCTTGAGAGGCTTACCGCCGAGGTAAGGCTTCAGCGCAATGCGCGTGAAGCGTTTGGCGGCGCGCAGGGTATCCGCATCGGGGAATTCACGTTGGTACAGCGCGCGCAGATGGCGTCCGGTAAAGCTGTGATTGTTCACCACCAAGCTGGCGATAAAGCCCTTCTCTTCACGATAGCTGTAGGTTATCTCATCGGCAACCTCTTCGCCGCTACCCGCGCAGTGCAGGAAATCGACGCCGTAGCCAAGATGGCTGAGCATCGCTAGCTCAAAGCGCCTCAGCGTAGGTTCTGGCGAGTCGGTCACGCCTGCCAGCCCCTGAATGCAGTGTAGATAGTCAAAAAATAGCTCGCTGAAAGCCGTTTCGTGTTCCAGCATGCGGGAAAGCAGTTCGTTGACGTAGAGACCACAGTAGAGAGTAATACCGGAGAGAGGCAGCGCCAGAGAGACAGGTTCAGCCCCGCGTAGCGTTTTCACTTCGCCGCGACCGCCCCAGCGCACCAGCAGCGGGGTGAAAGGCTGTAACGCTCCCTTCAGACTGGAACGTTTGGAACGGGCACCTTTGGCCAGTACCCGTACCCTGCCGTCCTGTTCAGAGAACAGGTCAAGTAGCAGGCTGGCTTCGCTCCAGGGGCGTCCATGCAGGACAAACGCGCGTTGCCAGCCTTCCATCAGGTTCAGAGATCGTCGGTATAGCCTAGGCTGCGTAAGGCGCGTTCGTCATCCACCCAGCCGGACTTCACTTTCACCCACAGCTCGAGGTGCACTCTCGACTCGAATATATCTTCCATATCACGGCGCGCTTCAGTGCCGATCACTTTGATCTTAGCCCCTTTATTACCGATCACTATTTTCTTCTGACCTTCGCGCTCCACGAGGATCAGGCCATTGATGGTCAGGCCGCCACGCTCGTTCGTTACAAACTGTTCGATCTCAACAGTCACCGAGTACGGCAGTTCCGCGCCGAGGAAACGCATCAGCTTTTCGCGGATGATTTCGGAGGCTATAAAGCGCTGCGAACGGTCGGTAATATAATCTTCCGGGAAGTGGTGCTCAGCTTCCGGCAGACGGTTACGCACTATGCTGGCGATGGTATCAACGTTATCGCCTTTTTCGGCGGAGATCGGCACCACGTCCATAAAGCTCATCTGCTGCCCCAAGAACTGCAAGTGCGGCAGCAGAATGCTTTTGTCCGTGAGGTTGTCGATCTTGTTGATCGCCAGCAGCACCGGCACGCGGCCGTCTTTCAGCTTGTTCAGTACCATCTCATCATCGGCGGTCCATTTGATGCCTTCGACCATGAAGATCACCATCTCAACATCACCGATAGAGCTGCTGGCAGCTCGGTTCATCAGGCGGTTGATCGCCCTTTTCTCTTCCATATGCAGCCCGGGAGTATCGATGTAGATTACTTGATATTCCCCTTCAGTATGGATGCCCATAATACGGTGGCGCGTGGTTTGTGGTTTACGCGAGGTGATAGAAATCTTCTGCCCCAGTAACTGGTTCAGTAAGGTAGATTTACCAACATTCGGGCGGCCTATAATAGCAATAAAGCCGCAATGGGTAGTTTGTTCGCTCATTCAATTCCCAGCTTAATCAGCGCCTGTTCGGCCGCTGCCTGCTCAGCTTTGCGTCGGCTGGAGCCGGTTCCCACAACCGGATCTGCCATACCGCTTAGCTGGCAGTGAATAGTAAATTCCTGATCGTGAGCTTCGCCACGCACCTGTACCACCAGATAAGATGGTAACGGCAGATGACGGCCCTGCAAGAACTCCTGCAGACGCGTTTTCGGATCCTTTTGTTTATCGCCCGGGCTGATCTGATCGAGACGGCTGGCGTACCAGTTGAGGATCAGCTGCTCCACCGTCTGGATATCGCTGTCGAGGAAAACCCCGCCAATCAGCGCTTCCACGGTATCAGCCAGAATCGATTCGCGACGGTAGCCGCCGCTTTTCAGTTCACCTGGACCTAGGCGTAAACATTCGCCTAGGTCAAATTCCCGTGCCATTTCAGCCAGCGTGTTGCCACGAACCAGCGTAGCACGCATGCGGCTCATGTCGCCTTCATCCACGCGCGGGAAGCGCTGATAAAGGGCGTTAGCAATGACGTAACTCAGAATTGAGTCGCCCAAGAATTCCAGTCGTTCATTGTGTTTACTGCTGGCGCTGCGGTGAGTGAGCGCCTGCTGTAACAATTCCTGATGGGTAAAAGTGTAGCCCAGCTTTCGTTGAATCTTGTTAATTACGATGGGGTTCATGCGTTACCAATTTCTGAATGCGTCAATTATGCTGCATACGGAACAGGGCTGAGCCTGTACACCAACACGATCTATTTTGTGTGCAGTCGCCTAGTATACGACCAAGCAACCCGAAGTTAATGTTGCCCGCAGGCAAACATTAGTGAATACTGCCAATCCTGCTGAGACGAACGCCCGTTGGCCATTCCCCTTCCTGCTTGTCAAAGCTCATCCAGATGGCGGTTGCTTTGCCTACCAGATTACGCTCTGGGACAAAGCCCCAGTAGCGGCTGTCTGCGCTGTTGTCGCGGTTATCACCCATCATAAAGTACATGCCTTGCGGCACTACCCAGCTTGACTGCGACTGGCCCGGCTGCTGGTAGTATGAACCCGGCTGACTCTGCGCCTGGGTTACGAGCAGAATACGGTGGGTGACATCGCCCAGCGTCTCGTTGCGGGTGGCTAAACGCAGGCCGCCCTGCATCGATTCACCCTGTGGCACCTGATAGAAACCGTTGCCAACTTCGTTACCGCTGAAGCCGCTAAAGGTCTGAATGAAGTTGCTTGGCTGCACGTCTGAATAGGTCACTGCCAGCGCTTTATCGCACGGCTTACCACCATCACAGGCGGGCTGAATTGAGACAGTCTTGCTCAACAGATTGTAGATCACGCGGTCACCCGGCAGGCCAACAACGCGCTTGATGTAATCCAAGCTTGGATCTTTCGGGTATTTAAATACCGCGATATCACTGCGCTTCGGATGACCGGTCTCGATCAGCGTGGTTTGAGTAATCGGATCTTTAATCCCGTAGGCGTATTTCTCCACTAGGATAAAGTCACCAATCAGCAGAGTTGGAATCATTGAACCGGAAGGGATCTGGAACGGCTCATAGATAAATGAACGCACCACAAACACCACGAACAGCACCGGGAATAACGATGCCGTGGTTTCCACCCAACCCGGCTGCTTGTTTGCCTTGGTTTCCGCAATGCCTTCGGCCTGCGCCGCCGCGCATTTTGCGTGACGGGCCAGTGCCCATTTGAACTTATCGATGCACCAGACAATGCCGGTGACGAGCGTTGCTATCGCCAAAATCAGGGCGAACATATTAGCCATTTCAGTTCCCTCGAAGCCCGAATTCGGGCTTATTTGCTGTCTTTACCTACGTGCAGAATGGCCAGGAACGCTTCCTGCGGTAACTCAACGTTACCCACCTGCTTCATCCGTTTTTTACCGTCTTTCTGTTTCTGCAGCAGCTTTTTCTTACGGCTGACGTCACCGCCATAGCACTTAGCCAGCACGTTTTTACGCAGCTGTTTCACCGTTGAACGGGCAATAATGTGGTTGCCAATGGCCGCCTGAATCGCGATGTCGAATTGCTGACGCGGGATCAGATCTTTCATTTTCTCGACTAGCTCGCGGCTGCGGTACGGTGCGTTGTCGTTGTGGATGATCAGCGCCAGCGCATCGACGCGCTCGGAGTTAATCAGAACATCAACGCGCACCATGTTGGACGCCTGGAAGCGTTTGAAGTTGTAATCCAGCGACGCGTAGCCACGGGACGTTGACTTTAGACGGTCGAAGAAGTCCAGCACCACTTCCGCCATCGGGATTTCATAGGTCAGCGCAACTTGGTTACCGTGATAAACCATGTTGGTCTGCACGCCGCGCTTCTCGATACAGAGCGTGATCACGTTGCCGAGGAACTCCTGCGGCAGCAGCATGTGACACTCGGCGATTGGCTCACGCAGTTCTTCGATGTTGTTCAGCGGCGGCAGTTTACCCGGGCTGTCCACATAGATGATCTGGTTGTCGGTAGTCACCACTTCGTAAACCACGGTGGGTGAAGTGGTGATCAGCTCAAGATTGTACTCGCGCTCCAGACGTTCCTGGATGATCTCCATGTGCAGCAGGCCTAGAAAACCACAGCGGAAGCCGAAGCCCAGCGCGGTAGAGCTTTCCGGCTCATAAAACAGAGATGCATCGTTCAGGCTCAGCTTGCCGAGCGCATCACGGAAGGCTTCGTAATCGTCAGAGCTTATGGGGAACAGACCGGCGTAAACCTGCGGCTTCACTTTTTTGAAGCCTGGTAATGCTTTATCAGCCGGGTTACGTGACTTGGTCAGAGTATCCCCGACAGGAGCGCCGAGAATATCCTTGATAGCACAAACCAGCCAGCCTACTTCACCACAGTTCAGCACGTCGGTATCAACGCGCTTCGGCGTGAAGATACCCAGACGGTCAGCGTTGTAAACCTGACCGGTGCTCATCACCTTAATTTTGTCGCCTTTGAGGATGGTGCCGTTTTTGATACGTACCAGCGAGACGACGCCAAGGTAGTTATCGAACCAAGAGTCGATGATCAGCGCTTGCAGCGGGGCTTCCGGGTCACCTTCCGGCGGTGGAATATCGCGCACCAAGCGCTCGAGCACGTCAGGCACGCCAATACCGGTTTTCGCTGAACAGCGCACCGCATCAGTGGCATCAGTGCCGACAATATCTTCGATCTCCTGCGCCACGCGATCCGGATCGGCCGCCGGCAGATCAATTTTGTTCAATACAGGTACGACTTCCAGATCCATTTCCATCGCGGTGTAGCAGTTTGCTAGGGTCTGAGCTTCTACGCCCTGACCGGCATCCACCACAAGCAATGCACCTTCACAGGCTGCCAGCGAGCGCGAAACTTCATAGGAGAAGTCAACGTGTCCCGGAGTGTCAATAAAATTGAGCTGGTAAGTTTTACCATCTGGCGAATGGTAATCGAGCGTCACGCTCTGCGCTTTAATGGTGATGCCGCGCTCACGCTCTAAATCCATGGAATCCAGAACCTGCGCAGCCATTTCGCGTTCGGTTAATCCGCCGCAAATCTGGATCAGACGGTCAGAGAGCGTAGATTTACCGTGGTCGATGTGGGCGATGATAGATAAGTTTCTTATGTGCTTCATTATTGAGATTTTTCTGCCTTACAAATTCTGGAACTCGCGCGATGCGAAGCAGGAGAGTGTGATATCACAGGCTGACACTGGCCCGAAAGGCAGCATTCTACACTACATATCAAAGGGGTGGAATCTTCGCAGGCAGACAATAGTGCATGCAAAGGCATATCGACAGGGAAATAAGATTTGAACCAACGTGAAACAGGGCTGACGGCAGGATAAACCCGTCGCCAGATTGCAGGTAAGTCAGGCATCGGTACTGACGTGCAGCGCGTCGGGAGGCAGTGCAGCGCTGAGGATCACTGGGTGGAAAGAAGCTGAACGCCCCAGAATGCTGGAGATACCTTTAGCAATAATTCCCCCCCCCACGCCGCCGAGCAGCGCGCCACTGGCCGCGGCCAGATCGCTGTGGAACAGCATCTGGGAAACACCGGCCAGTACGAATAAACCGATAAGCGGCGTCATATAAACGAAGAATGCCGAACTCAGCAGGCTGGTTTCGGCAATACCTAATTCGATACGCTGGCCCGGCTGCAGCGGCTCCACGCTGGAGATTTTCATCAGGTGCGCGTTTTTTAGCCTCAGCTTGTTCAACATATGGCTGCCACACGCCTTACGGGCAGAGCAGCTGCTGCAGGAAGTTTTCATTTCGGAGTGCAGTGTGGCAATACCATTCTGCCACGACACCACCGTCGCCCATTCTCTCATCATGGTGTTTTACCCATCGTCACGCTGTCAGCAATGCGTTTAGCGGTGGTAGGAGGCAGTTCGCCCACTACCGTAATTTCCGCATTATTACGCACTTCAGTCTGCACCGTACGACGCCCAGTGCGCAACTGCTGTGGCGAACTGCTTTTATCCGCCATCGTCACGTTGATGGAGAAACTGAACAGACCATCGGAGTAGAGGCATGATTCCACCGGACGATCAAGCGAAGGCAGCTGGCGGCGGCTCTGGGCGATCTCTTTCATTCCGGCGGGCAGCCAGCCAGCTTTCCAGTTGAAGGTCACCGCACCGCTGGAAGGTACGGAAAGCACCGGCGGCAGCTTAGCAGTTTCCAGATCCTGCATGATCTTACGCACGCCTTCATCCACCGCGAAGCTGACAACGCGATACTGTTCAAGCGTCTCGCCGTCGCGGTCCAGCAGGTCAACCCGTAGCGGCAATTTGGTGTCGCTATCTAGCCAGACAATATAGCCGTAGCGTGTTCCATCACGCGGCACGATGCGGATCACTTCACACAGCTGATCGGCAATACGCGTGCGGCCTACGGAGACAAAATCATAGGTCGCGGCAAGCTGCTGGAAATCGGCATAAACCAGCGCCGGCAGCGAATCAACAATGTGATCTCCGGTCATGGTGAACGGTTCCAGCCCCGCTTCAAAATAGCTGACCTCATTGCCGCGCTGAATAATTTCACGGCGCGGCCCGTCCATATGCAACAGCTGGGCAAAGACTTTATTGTCGATAGCAGTATGACGGTATCGAAGCGATTCAATGCCCATGCGGGAAACATTGATATAGGCAAGTTCGTAACTGAGAGACTGGCTGGCCTGCTCCATCTGTTGCAATAGTGCCCCGGAAGGCGTTTGTGCGGTCAAGGCGACAGAGGAGTACATCAGGCTGCCAGCCATAAGGCTGACTGCACACCAAAGCTGCTTCATTACTGCGATTGCATTCCTAACGACTGGTTACCTAGATCCTGAGCAGCAGCCTGTTGAACGGGGCTTTGCTCAAACTGCAGCTGTTCAGCATGCAGACGGCGTTGCAGTTCATAGTTCTGCAGCAGCGCGTTCACACGGCGGCGCTGGCTTTGAACCTGCTGGTTAGCGTTGGTATTGTTAGTGTTCGCGTTATCCGCTGGCACCCCTAGGCTAACCGCGGAAGCCTGCCCCATCATCGGCAGCATGTTAAACACTGGAGCGTCAGAAGACTGACCGACCACGGGTTTGTTGTACTGCTGCACGCCGACAATTACGGCTAGAGAAACGCAAGCGGCTACGCCAACCTGAGTAATCTGAGCTGCCCATGGGAGCATTTTTGCCCAGAACGGCATCACGGCAGCCTGTTCAGGTTTTGGCTGTGCTTCAACACTCAAAAAAGTGACTTTCTGCGCTGGCTCGTTCTCAATCGCCGCCATGACGCGCGCGGAAATATCAAAATCAAGCAGCTGAGGAACATCACCGCGCAACGTGTCGCGAATCAGGTGATAGCTTCCCCAGTTTTTCTGCAGCACAACGTCTTTAGACAACATGGAAATAACTTCATTATCCAGCGTTTCACCGTCCATCAGAGCGGAAAGTTGTTCTTTCTGCATACCTCAATACCTTTCCTGTATCCGCTATCGCTAGCGTTGGATAAGCGGTTGAATTTTATTATCGATAGCTTCACGGGCGCGGAAAATACGAGAGCGAACAGTCCCTACCGGGCAATCCATGATCACGGCTATCTCTTCATAGCTCAGGCCATCGAGTTCACGCAGGGTGATAGCCATGCGCAAGTCTTCGGGTAACGTCTCGATGGTACGAAAAACCATTTGTCGCAACTCCTCTGACAACATTAAGTTCTCAGGGTTCGATATTTCTTTCATTGCTCCCGCACTTTCGAAATTTTCTGCATCGATCGCGTCTACATCGGTAGACGGCGGGCGGCGCCCCTGAGCAACTAGGTAATTTTTGGCTGTATTGACGGCAATACGATAGAGCCAAGTATAGAAAGCACTGTCGCCACGGAAAGATTCCAACGCACGATAGGTCTTAATAAACGACTCCTGCACTACGTCAGGCACGTCTCCTGAGGGCACATAGCGGGAAACCAGGTTCGCCACTTTATGCTGATAGCGAACTACCAGTAAGTTGAATGACTTCTGATCTCCTTTCTGTACTCGCTCTACGAGAACCTGATCCGTTAACTGCTCGCTCATCCGAGGTAAATTCTCCCCAAATCTGTCTTCACGCGTAATCGCACTTCCAGCAATAACTCAATCTCTTTGAGCAAGCATCAGGAAAGTTCCATTACGCCATTATTTTTGTTTTGTCGCCGGGGGACAGAACAAATCAGCATGCTTGTTTATGCATTCTTACGAATTTGTCGGCCACTGCCTCTCTTTGTTCCTGAAACGGTGAAGCTCAGGAGCCCAACAGCCGTCGCAGAGTACCGCAAGGAGCCTCAGTTTTCACCCTATAATCGGCTTTGTTGAATAATAGGTGATCATGCTGTTTTAATAGGAGTAGGCAGCCTGACGGCTGCGACTTGTCATAGCCTGCAGTGGCTGTTATAAATTTAGCATCCACATTTTCTGTAAGTGTTTTATGGCCCGTTCTGCCCCCCCGTTATGTGGTTAAGCTTCATGATGATGAA
>NZ_MAYS01000354.1 GCF_001756855.1 Candidatus Erwinia dacicola
ATGCCGGTGCTGGACGGGATGCGTCAGGTGGCTGCGTCCCTGATGTTTTTTGATAACGGAGAACAACCGATGAACGAAAACCTGCGTCTCGTCCTCTGCGCCATTATGGGGCTGGGTAATGAGGCTGATGAGGCGGCTATTCAGGCAGCGGCTGAAGCGCTCCAGAAGGGGCAGCTTAAAGAGGCCAACTGCTCCAGCATCAGTGCGCTGATTGAGGCCCAGAAGGCCCAGCTGACAGCAAAAGACCAGTCCATTCAGGAGGGCCAGACGAAGATTGCCGCGCTCTCTTCCGGGCAGCAGAACGGCAAGCCCGACTCGACCCAGTATGTGCCGGTAGCCGTGGTGGACGACCTGCGCAACGAGCTGGCATCGCTCTCCTCACAGATTCAGGGCGATAAGGTGGAAACCCTGCTGACCGCCGCACTGAGCGACGGGCGAGTAATGAAAGGTGCAGACGAGGACAATCTGCGCGAGCTGGGCAGGAGCAACTACGGCCTGATGGAAAAGATGATCGGCACCCGCAATCCTATCAAAGCCCTGTCACAGCTGCAGTCTGACGGCATGACGTTTGATACCGGTAAGCATGACGGTAACGTCGGGCTGACCGCCGACCAGCTGGCCATCTGCAGCCAGATGGGCCTCACCGCTGAAGACCTGACCGGAGAGAAAAAATGACCGCTATCACTGAACCCCGCGACACAGCAGGGCGCGACTGCATTCTGGTGCCGGTGCCCGTTGCCAAAGATGAAGTTATCCCGATGGGTGCCATTGTCTGTGTTAACGCGACCGGCTTTGCCGTCAACGGCACGGAGGATGCGACTCTGAAATACGCAGGCTGCGCCGACGAGTCGGTGGATAACAGTGCCGGTGAGGATAGCGCTCAGTTCATCAACGTCCGCGCCAGTAAGGCGTTTAAGTGGGCCAGTGACGGCACCATCACCCAGGCGAGCCTGCTTACCCGCGCTTACATCCTGGATAATCAGACGCTGTCTGCTGAGAACGGCTGTACACCTGCGGACGGTGAGACTCCGGCTGGCGATGCCACCCGCAGCAGCGCCGGAAAAATCATCCTGATCGAAAGTGACGGCGTCTGGATTTACTGATTTATAAGGAAAATGATTATGGCTGCAATCAACAAAGCCAACCTCAGCGTGCTGTTTATGAGCCTGAAAAAGTCGTTTCAGGGCGGGCTGAAGCTCGGTAAACCGCAGTGGCAGCGCGTGGCGACCCGCATCCCATCCACGGGGGCGGCAAACTACTACGCCTGGCTGGAAATGTTCCCGAAAATGCGCGAGTGGATTGGTGAGAAGCAACTCACCAAGCTGCTGGCGCATGACTTTACCGTGCCCAATAAGGATTTTGAGGCAACGGTGGTCGTTAAACGTAACCACATCAAGGATGACCAGCTGGGGATCTATGGCGTCCAGGCGACGGCTGCAGGCCAGAGTGCCGAAATGTGGCCGGATGAAATGGTCTTCGAACTGCTGAATAAAGCCTTCACCGCCAAGTGCTATGACGGCCTGCCGTTTATCAGCAACAGTCACAAAATTGGTGACAATACCTACAGCAACATGGGCAAAGCCCCGTTGTCGGTGTGCCACACAGGATGCGGCCAAGGCCTCATTCGGCGCGGCGCGTACCAGCATAAAAAAGCTGAAAGACCGCCACGACCGTCCGCTGAACATCAACCCTGATCTGCTGCTCGTGCCTCCGGCGCTGGAAGATATCGCCAAAGCGCTTGTGACGGCTGAACGCCTGGAAGACGGCAAGCCCAACCTCTACAAAGGCTCTGCGGAAGTGCTGGTAATTCAGGATCTGAAAACCGATACCGAGTGGTATCTCCTCGACACCACCAAAGTGCTGAAGCCGCTTATCTTCCAGGAGCGTGAATCCCCGGACTTTGTCTCCCAGACCAATATGGACTCGGACGACGTCTTTATGCGGGCTGAGTATAAATACGGTGTTGAGTCTCGCGGTGCCGCTGCGTTCGGTTACTGGCAGATGGCTTACGGCTCCACGGGTAAAGGAAACTGACCATGAGCTACGCCACCCCGGAGGACTACAAAACCTATTTCACAGAGCGTGATGCGGTCAGCGTGTCAGCGCCCTGGCACAGTGATGAGGCGGATGATGAGCGTCTCGCCCGCCACCTCCGGTCGGCGAGCGGCAGGATTGATGCGTATATCGGTGCCCGCTATCGCCTGCCGCTGCGGCAGGTGCCCGATGCGCTGCGTGATTACTGCTGTGATATCGCCCGCTACCTGCTCACCGGTAACGAGCACACCTGCAACGAAGTGATCCGCCTGCGCTACGAGGACGCTATCAGCTGGCTGAAGCTGGTTGCCAGCGGCAAAGCCGGTATCGGCTCAAACCCGGAGAACGGCGGCACCGTCGATGCCTCGACGCCGACCGTCGAGTTTTATTCCGGTGGCGACGATCTGTGGAGCCGTAACCGCACCGGTGGAGGGGCGTACTGATGATTACCACCATCGAAAAAGCGCTGTGTGAACGCCTGCAGCAGGGGCTGGGCCGGATGGTCAACAACCCTGTAGTGACATGGAACGTGCTGGCCACGGATATCGGCGTGGCCCTGCGGCAGCTCCCCGGCGTGTGCGTGGTGTTTTCAGGCATCACTAACAGCCGGGCACATGACACCTCCCGCCGCCGCTTCCTCGTCACCGGTCGCTTCAGCGTCTTTGTCGTGGATTACAACCTGCGCAGCAATGAGGCGCTCCGCCACGGCGGGCCGGGGATTGAAGAGCCGGGATGCTATCGCCTTATCCGCAGCGTGCGCCGCCTGCTCACCGGGCAGGATTTGGGGCTGACGATTGATTTTTTGAAGCCCGAGGGCGTGCGCCCCGTAGCCGGGCAGGCCTTTAACGATAAGGGCGTGGCGGTCTACGAGTGCGTGTTCGGCACGCAATGGGTGGAAGACGCGCTGGATAACGGGCACTGGCCTGCGCCAGAGCTGCCGACCGATGACGACGCTGACTTTGTTCGCTGGAACGGGCGTATTGAAAAACCGCAGCTGTGGCATGAAAGCACCCGCATGGCGTACTTCCAGCCTGGAGAATCCGACCCTGTCGCCGAAGATATCATGCAGAACAGGACTGACAACGATGATTAAGGTGATCGCCCGTAAGGGTATTCAGGTGCCGGTGGAGGGTCGTTCAGACCGTTACATCACCGACAAAAAGGCCGTGGAGGTGCCGGAAACAGCCTACTGGCTGCGCCGCCTGCGGGATGGCGATCTGATGCTGTATGCCGGACAGGCTAAATCCGCTGCAACTGAGGCTGCTGATGTTAAACCATCCGGTAAAAACGCAGAGATATCTGCTGCTCCGGCAGCTAAGGCGGAAAAATGACTATGGATATGACAACTATTCCGAACCCGATTTATAAGCCTGGTGCTTATTTCGCGTTCAATACCACGCTGGCCTCACGTGCGCTGGCCTCTAATGACCAGAAGCTGCTGATTATCGCACAGCGTCTGCACGACAGCGCTACGGTCGACGCACTGACGCCGGTGAATGTCTTCAGCGACGATGAGGCGGCGCTCTACTTCGGACGCGGCTCGCAGGCCCACCGTATGGCCCGCGCGGCGATCAAGGCAAACCAGTACATTCAGCTGACGGTTGTCGGGCTGGATGATGCTGAAGCCGGTGTGGCGGCGACCGGGTCGGTGGTGGTTAACGGCACCGCCAGCGGTTCCGGTCAGGTTCGTCTGGGTATTTGCGGCACCACCGTTGCCGTTGCCGTCAGCCAGGGCGATAAAGCCGATGATGTGATGGCTTCTCTGGCCAGTGCAATTACGCTGCAGGATACCCTGCCACTGAGCGCCACCGTGGGTGAGACAGACGGTCCGGTAACGGGTGACGCCCCCCGGAGAAAGTCAGGGCGCTGGTGCTGACCAGCCGCAATAAGGGCAGCGCCGGTAATGAGTGTGGTCTGAACTGTATCATCACGGCCAGCGGTCTGACGGCCACGCTGACACCGATGCGCGGTGGTCAGGGAGACCCGACTCTGGATGCGGCATTCAGCGCCGTGTTCGCCTCCGGGCACACGCTGATCATGCTGCCTTACACCAGCGATGAGGCGCTGGCAAAGCTGTCCGCGCATCTGGATAACGTCTCCGGGCCGCTTGAGCAACGCGGGGCTGTGGGTATTACCGGCTGGAACGGGACGCTTGCCAGCGGCACCACGCTGACCAGCAAGGTTAACGCACCGCGCATTTCCTGCGGCTGGCATGCTGGTTCCGCGCTGCCCAACGGCGAGCTGGCGGCAATTTACGGCGCGGTGATGGCCAGTGAATCCGATCCGGCCCGCCCGCTGAATACCCTGACGTTACCGGGTCTGGATATCACGGCGCAGGACAACTGGCCGGGACGTACCGAACAGGAAAACGCTCTGATGAACGGCCTGACGCCGTTTGAGGTGGACGGCAGCGTGGTGCGTATCGTGCGCGCGGTCAGTACTTATGTAAAGAACGCCGCTGGCGTGACCGACCGGTCGCTTATGGATATCACCATTATCCGTTCGCTCGACTATGTGCGTCTGGCCTGCCGGACGCGCTACACCCAACGCTTCCCGCGTGAAAAGCTGACCGATGCGCGACTGGCGCGTATCCGCTCCGAACTGCTCGATGTGCTGTATTCGCTGGAGCAGCTGGAGATTGTGGAGAACGTCGACGCGCTGAAAGACCAGCTTCGGGTCACCCGCAGTCTTCAGGACGATACGCGGGCGGAGGCCACCATTCCGGCAGCAATCGTGCGGGGTCTGCATGTGTTCGCCGCCGTCATTTATCTGATGTAAGGAGACGACAATGGCCCTTGAATACGTAGGCTCGATTGTCCTGGACGTTAACAGCGTGGAGGTTGAGGTCACTGACTTCAACCCCACCGAGACAACCGGGAAAAAGCTGGTCAAGACCATGAACAGCACTGGCCGGGCGAAAGGTTATACCCAGGGTATCGCCACGTGGGAGCTGGCCATCACGGCAGTGGTGCCAAAGGATACCACCGTCAACTGGGCGCAGATTGCCGGGGCAAAACTGACCCAGACGCCGCTCGGCAGCGGCAAACGCACCACCTATCAGGATGTGTTTGTCACGCAGGTCGGTGAGCAGTACACCGTGGATAACGAGGCGCGTATCAACATTACCGCCTTTGCACTTAACAAAATTGAGGAATAATGATGTCCGGAAACATTACCTGCACAGGTTCACTGCCGGTTGGCATTCTGTTTGATGGCAAACTGCACCAGGACGTGGTGCTGGGTCTGGCAACGGTCGGGGATGAGATTGCCGTGATTGAAGACGGCGTATCCGATGCAGGTGTGCCGATTGCGGTGCTGGCCCGCACGCTGACGAAGATTGGCGACATTCCGGCGCAGAGCATCACCTATGAGCTGCTCTGTGACAATCTGGTGTCCGAAGATTATGCCTTCCTGCGCACCCTGCGCGACGAGGTGAAAAAAAAAGCTCAAATCCATGAGCAGCGCTTCACCGAATACCGGTACACGGTTATCCGGCTCGGACGATACGGCATCTCAGAAGAAAAAATCCGACTCGCCAGCGCTGTAGAGCTGGCCGGATGGCTGGACGCCATCACCCGCCGGGAAAACCCCAAAGCCTGGCAGAAAAACCGCACCGTTATCAGCCTGCGTCGCCCCCGCAACAGGGCACGCAGTGCTGCTTCCCGCTAAGAGGACTGCCCCGTGGCCCGTGATTTTGATACTCAGATTAAATTCGGCGTGCAGGACAATGCCACGCCCAAAATCCGGTCGTTATCCGAAGAGTTTCGTCGACTGTCCCGCGATCGTGAAGCTCACGGGATCAGGTCCAAACAGAGCATACAGCGCGAAATCCTGCGTACAATCAGCGCCTGGAACCGGCTTGAAAGCAGCGGAACCTTGTCGGCAAAGGGGCAGGAGCGTGCATACCAGCAGATGATCTCAACAGTCGGCCGACTGCGTAATGAGATGGTTGAAACGATGCGTGCCCAGAAGGACACGGCTCCGGTGCTGCAGGAGTACCGGCGTATGGCCAGCGCTCGCGAAACGCTGGGTATCCGCTCCGAGCAATCCATCCGGCGCGAGATTAACCAGACGCTGGCCGCGTACAACCGCCTGTCCCGCAGCGGCACCATGAGTGCCAGCAAGCAGAGCCGCGCCTGGACCCAGACGCAGGCGACCGTTGCGAGGCTCAGACGCGAGCTGGGCGAAACTGAGCGAAGCTATCAGCGCCTTGCCCGCGTGGGTAAGACGGTGGGCGCTATTGGCGGCGGTCTTGTTGCCGGTGCGATGGTGATGCGTAAGCCCATCGAGAATCAGATGCAGTACGATTCCGAGCTACGCACACAGGCTAACTTTGCCTACAGCAGCGGCAGTAAGGCTGACCGCGAAGCAGGGATGAAAGTCATTGATGCTGGCGTGCGTAAGGCGCTGCGGGAAGGTGGTGGGAATCACGATGGTGCCCTTCACGCTCTTGAGACGATGATGCGGTCAGGGACTATGGGTAAGGGGCCGGATATACCTATCCGGGCACTCCCCGAAGTCATGAGAATTTCTACCGCAACGGAAACCGACCCTGCTGCAGTCGCCAGTCTGCAGGCGAGTGCATTCAATTTTGGTCTGAATGAGAAGGATGCCCACGCAGGCCTGAGTGTTGCCACCACGATGTCACAGCACGGCCTGGTCGATATGGCACTGCTGGCCAAAGAGATGCCGAAGGCGCTGGAATCTGCCAAGTCCATCGGTCTGTATGGTCGTACTGGCTACTCTCAGGTGAGTGCTCTTTTTGAGGCGGCAGCCCGTGGCGCAGGTTCCCCGGAAGAAGCCGCGACGTTCACTACCAATCTGCTCTCCGAGTTGTCCTCGCCAACACTGGCCAACAATTTTGCGAATCTGGAGCATGGTAAAGGGAAAAACAAAAAAGGGATTGATATTCGTGCGTTAATTCGTGCAGATGCGGCTAAAGGATTGACTCCTCTGGATACTGTGGACAGAGCAATTAGATCTATGGATGAGAAAGATCCACAATTTATTGCGCTTGAGAAGCAAATAGCAGCCGCCAAAGATCCAGATCAAAAAGCCCAGCTTGAAGCTCGTCGCGATCAAATTCATGGACAGAATGTCGGGCGTATTTTTACGAATCAGTATTCGTTTAATGGCTTCCTCAACTGGGAACGTAACAAAGATTACTACCACAAGCTGATTAAAGAGGGTAGTGAGCAATTTGAAAAACCGGCGGGTGAAACCTCTGCAGATATGGATTTTGAGCTGAAGAAAGACAGCGCAGAATTTAAGGTTAACCAAGCGAAAAATGAAACCTTTAACGCACAAATTGACGCCGCCGCACCGCTGGCAAATTCTTTTGCCGATGTTGCAGAAAAAGCGGCTGAGCTGGCCCAGGAGTTTCCGAAATTAACAACCGCTATCAGCGGAGCTTCTTCGGTTTTTCAGGTTCTTAAAGATATTGGTGGTGGCGTTGCACTTGGGTGGGCTGGGAATAAACTCTGGAATCGTCTGAAAGGGGGTGACTCGGCTCTGGCGAAGGAAGGTGGAGACGCTGCAGCCAAAGCGGCTGAAACAGCAGCAAAAGGCGGTGGGGTTTTGAGTAAAGGAGGAAACCTCCTGGGTAAGCTGGCCAGAGTGCCCTTTGCCGAAGCCTATATCGCTTATAACCAGTTTTATGAACAGGTCATGGAGCGAAGCGAAGATAAACGTAAGCGGCTGAAAGAAGAAGGTTACGGTATCCCAGATAGTGCACCGTTGCCGGTTGGGTTTCTTGATGCTTTTGATGAAATCAAGAGTTTCTTCTCGCAAAACAACAGCGCAAAAACCACCGCGCCAGGGGAAACTCCGGCAAATTCCCGGCAACCCCCGCAGCAGCCGTTTGTTGCGAATATCTATCTTGACGGACACGATGTTACTCAGGCTGTATTGCGCCGCGTGGATGTTGATTCAAGGAGAAAGTAATGGCGGATACTATCAATGAAATCGCTTCGGCGCTGGGCGTCGACCTGCTGATGCCTGCCTCGTTCCGGGGCGTGGAGTTCGACTGTCTGTTTACCCGCGACACCCTGGCAAAGGACACCGTGACCTATGCCTACCCGTACCGGGACGGCGAAGAGGTGGAAGACCAGGGGCTGAAGGCAGTGAACTTTCGCCTGCAGGCGATCTTCTGGGGCAACCGCTACCAGACGGAGCTTAAAGCCTTTTTAAATGCCCTTAAAACGGCGGGCACCGGCGAGCTGGTTCACCCGGTATACGGCTCTGTACCGGACGTGCAGTTTCTGGAGGCCGGAGTCTTTCACGAGGTGGAGCCGGTTAACGCCGTCACCGTCGACCTGGTCTTCGTTGAGAGCGGTAAGCCCGATGCGCTGTTTGCCACCACCCATTACGAAGCGGACGGCGACAGTATTTTTGACAGCGCGATCAGCTGGTTCGGGGACGCAATGGATACGCTGCGCGACATTCAGCAGGACATTGCCCGCGTCACCAATATCATTGCCTCAGCGGAATACGTGGTAAACGCCCTGGCAAACGAGGTGCAGTCCACCATCGGCAGTGCCCTCGACTATCTGGACTACCCGACAGCCTTTATCTCCGACCTGAAGCACCTGACCGGCGCATTCACTGAACGGCTGTCGCTGAGCGAGGCTTCGCGCCTGTCGGACTGGAACGCCCTGACCGGGCTGAAGAACACCATGCTGACATTACCGGCGCAGCGCACTACCGCCCAGCAGACCATGTCCTCCGGCAGCGTGAAGAAGGTC
>NZ_MAYS01000355.1 GCF_001756855.1 Candidatus Erwinia dacicola
TGCTGGGGCGAGTCAGCAGAGCCAGCCAGTCGGTTGTCCGTGCCGCGTTGCAACAGGTGTTCGTGCAGACGGAGGAACAAAACGCCCATGCCACCTGGCGCGAGGTCGCAGCCCAGCTGGAAAAGAACTTCCCGGCAGTCACAGAGATGATGGACGAAGCGGAGGCGGAGGGGCTGGCGTACTTCGGGTTCCCGGGAGCGCACCGGGTGAAAATCCACTCCACGAACACGCTGGAGCGCCTGAATAAAGAGGTGAAGCGGCGTTCCCACGTGGTGGGTATCTTCCCCAACGAAGAGAGCATAACCCGGCTTCTGGGTGCGGTGCTGACGGAGCAGAACGAAGAATGGCTGTTGCAGAACCGCTACCTGCCGCAGCACAGCATGGCGGAGATAGAGCAGACCGCTGAAAACGATGTGATCGAGGCGCTGCCACTCAGCGCTTAACAGACATATTACCGGACCGGAAGGCTGGATCTGCATTTACACCACCTTGACGGACTCGACCCGCGCAGGCAGTTCTGCACCCACTGCAGCTCAGTGGCCTGACTGACGAGATGCTTAGGAGAGATAAACAGCGGATTACACCGCAGCTTACTGCTCAGCACCCAGCCGAGCTGCTGCCCGTTATCAATCAGGGGTTCCACGCTGTCTGGCGCGGCATCGGGCGGTGTAAACTTCCCGCACAGGCGCTTTTTCGCCATGCCGATAGTGGGGGACATCCACCAGAAGACGAAAATGGCTGGCAACGCCGAGGCAGCGTGGATGGGTAATGCCGTGACCGTCCACCAGCAGCAGAGCAGGTCAGGATGGTGCTCCAGCAGCTGCTAGGCGGCCTGTAGTGCGGGCATTTCACGGAGGGAGAGGAAACCTAGAATATAGGGCATGGTGGTGGCAATACGCGCCACCCTATGCTCAATGACCTACAGCGAGGGATATTCGAGGATCGCCAGCGCGGCGGCATTACGTCAAAAAAAATCATCCCGATCAATCATCTCAGCGGCGCACTGCCGCTGCTGGTCACGTAATGCTGCAATATCCATATTTCCTCGCCTTAGCTGATTTATCCGAGGTGGTAAGGGCGCGAAAGTTTATGCACCGCTTCAACAAACATACCTGCGTTTTCAGGTGGAACATACTGATGAATGCCGTGGCCTAGATTGAAGACATGGCCGGTACCCTCGCCAAAGCCTTCAAGAATACCCGCCACTTCCTGTTCGATACGTACTGGCGATGCGTAAAGCATGGAGGGGTCCATATTGCCCTGCAGCGCCACTTTATGGCCTACGCGGCGACGTGCATCGGCAATGTCGGTGGTCCAGTCAAGGCCCAGCGCATCACAACCTGTCGCCGCCATGGCTTCCAGCCACTGCCCCCCCCCTTTGGTAAACAGCGTGACTGGAACGCGCCGACCTTCGTTCTCGTGCAGCAGACCATCGACGATCTTGTGCATGTAGTGAAGTGAGAACTCCAGATAGTCGCGCCCGGTCAGCACGCCGCCCCAGGTGTCAAAAATCATTACCGACTGTGCACCAGCACGGATCTGCGCATTGAGATACTGCGTGACGCTGTCCGCCAGCTTATTCAGCATCAGGTTCAGGGTGGCGGGCTCGGCGTACATCATCTTTTTCAGCTTGGTGAAAGCCTTACTGCTACCGCCCTCAACCATATATGTCGCCAGCGTCCACGGGCTACCGGAGAAACCAATCAGCGGAACTTCGCCGTTAAGGTTTTTACGGATGGTGCGCACCGAGTTCATCACGTAACCCAGTTCCTGCTCGGGATCGGGGATCGGCAGCTTTTCTACGTCGGCACGGCAGGTAATCGGGTTTGAGAAGCGCGGACCTTCGCCTGCTTCGAAATACAGCCCTAGGCCCATCGCATCGGGAATCGTCAGGATATCGGAGAACAGGATCGCCGCATCCAGCGCGTAGCGGCGCAGAGGCTGCAGCGTGACTTCGCAAGCCAATTCGGCATTTTTGCACAGCGACATAAAGTCACCAGCCACGGCACGCGTTGCTTTATATTCCGGCAAATAACGGCCGGCTTGGCGCATCATCCACACAGGGGTGATATCAACCGGTTGGCGCAGCAGGGCGCGCAGGTAACGATCATTCTTCAATTCGCTCATCTTAAGGCTCTTCTATCTCCAGTCATACCTGTAGTGTAACATTACACTGGGATTGACCATGAGGCTACGCAGCAAAATGCACCGGAAAGAGAGCCTCCCCTACCGTAGTCTTACCATCTTGTTGCAGCCAGAGGGTTAAGGCAGGTTATCAGGTTACTTTTTGAGGGTTAATGTCTGAGGGCTCAGAGGAATATCTTCAATGGCAGCCAGCGCAGCTGGGACTTTATGGCTGGCCTCCGTTGCCCTTTTTTCTCTCTTATTCGCTAGTGCCATCTCCTCTTCAACCTGATGAGACATACCAATAAAGAAACCTTTTTTTTTAATAGTCCGCGAATTCAGATAATAAGTGTCGCTACCGATGTAAAACTGGCCCACCTGCCGATGTAAATCTGACCCACCCAGGGTAAAAATGGCAGTTTTAAGGCACTGCCAATGATGACATTGGAGACCAGAGTGGAGATGAGTGTTTTACACCGTCAGGGCATGTCGATACGCGCCATCGCGCGCCAGCTTTCATGCTCTTGTGAGACCGTTCGCAGATATATCCGTAGCCCGCTGCCCGTAGGGGATATCCGCTACAAGCCTCGCGCACCCAGACCCTGCAAGCTTGACCCGTTCAAACCCTATATCCTTGAGCGCGTGGCCGCT
>NZ_MAYS01000356.1 GCF_001756855.1 Candidatus Erwinia dacicola
AGCGATAGGCGGCTTTGGTGTGACGACGTGAAGACAGGTAAAAGTCAATGGTGCAGCCCCTGCTGTCGACGGCGCGGTACAGATAAGCCCAGCGTCCGTTGACCTTCACGTAGGTTTCATCGAGATGCCATGAGCCAAAACCGGAAGGTTGACGCCAGTACCAGCGCCGCCGCTTTTCCATCTCAGGTGCAGAACGCTGAACCCATCGATAAATCGTGGTGTGATCGACATTTACCCCTCGCTCAGCCAGCATCTCCTGCAGCTCACGATAACTGATGCCATATTTGCAGTACCAGCGGACGGCCCACAGGATAATATGACGCTCAAAATGTCGACCTTTAAATGGGTTCATGTGCTGCTCCTTCAACTAAACAGTGGCATCAGTTTACCATCGCCAGATCTTTGCAACAGTGCCCTTAATCTAACGCCAGCAGTCGATTAGTGCTGTGGATGGAGACCCGCTGCGTTCAGTTTTTTACCGCAAACTACCACCCTGCACCCTGCAAGAGATGTGATGGCGGTGATTAAGGCATTTCATTCCCCCCGGCCACTGGTTAAGATGGCACCTTAAGTGTGGCTATCTTATGCCCGCACGAAGAACATCTCGGCACTTTGCCGGTCAAAATCTGGATTTCCTTGTTAGGGATTGCGATATGTTAATCCGATTCAACCGAGGCCTGTTGGCTTCCCTGATAGTGACACTGCTGGCAGCCCAGACGCTGCCAGCGCGTGCAGACGTAAGCCATAATCTGCCGAATATTGGCACCACCGCGGGCGGAACCCTGTCGATTAATCAGGAACTGGCAATGGGCGACTTCTACGTGCGCCAGCTGCGTGCCAGTGCGCCAATCATCAATGATCCGTTGTTAAATCAGTATATTAACGACCTCGGTCAGCGCTTGGTGTCCCATGCCCTGTCAGTCAGAACCCCGTTCCATTTCTTCCTGATCCGCAATGATGAAATTAACGCCTTCGCCTTCTTTGGCGGCAACGTAGTGCTGCACTCCGCGCTGTTCCGCTATGGCGATAACGAAAGCCAGCTGGCTTCAGTGATCGCGCACGAAATCTCGCACGTCACCCAGCGCCATCTGGCGCGTGCGATGGAAGATCAGCAACGCAACGCCCCACTCACTTGGGTGGGTACGCTGGGTTCGATTCTGCTGGCAATGGCCAGTCCGCAGGTCGGAATGGCGGCGGTGACCGGCACGCTGGCCGGAACTCAGCAGGGAATGATCAGCTTTACCCAGCAGAATGAACAGGAAGCCGACCGAATTGGCATTCAGGTGCTACAGTGCTCCGGATTTGACCCGGAAGCGATGCCAAACTTTCTGCAAAAGCTGGCAGATGAGTCGCGTTTTGCCTCCAAACCGCCGGAAATACTGCTGACGCACCCGCGGCCCGACAGCCGCCTCGCCGATGCGCGCAACCGTGCCAATCAGATGAAGCCGGTAGTTGCGCAATCTTCGCAGGATTTCTATATGGCAAAAGTCAGGGCGCTGGGAATGTTTTCCACCGGGCAGAACCAGCTAAATGACGATCTGCTGACCTCACTGTCGCGCGGCAACAGCCGTGAACAGGCTGCTGCGCAGTATGGTAAAGCCGTACTGTTGCTGGGCGAGAATAAATTTGCCGAAGCGCGCAATATCATCACCCCGCTGCTGGCAAAGCAGCCGGATAACGTCTGGTATCTCGATATCATGACCGACATTGATATCGGGCTGAAACAGCCACAGCAGGCCATCAACCGCCTGTTGGCTGCGAAAGGCGTCAATACGATTGCGGTATTACAGATAAATCTGGCAAACGCCTATGTCGAAGCAAAACAGCCAGCTAATGCCAGCAAAGTACTCTATCGCTATACCTGGGCGAATAAGGACGATCCTAACGGCTGGGATCTGCTGACTCAGGCTTCTGCGGCGCAAGGTCTGAGCGATGAAGAGCAGGCTGCTCGCGCCGAAAGCCTAGCGCTGGTCGGTCAGCTTGACCAAGCGATCCGCAGCCTGAGCTGCGCCAGCGCAGCCGTGCCGCTCGGCAGCCTGAAACAGGCGCGTTACGACGCCCGTATCGATCAGCTGCGCCATTTACAGGAACGTTTCCGCCAGTATCAGAAATCATAAGGACAGGATGAATGCCTGAAGTACAGATTTACCACAACCCGCGCTGCCCGAAGAACCGGGAAACCCTAGCGCTGCTGCAGGCGCACGACATCGAACCCGAAGTAATCCTCTACCTGGAAACGCCGCCGGATAGCGCCACGCTGCAAGCACTACTGCAGCAGCTGAGTTTCAGCAGCGCACGCCAGCTCATGCGTTAGAAAGAGGAGGCTTACAAAGCGGCCAGACTTAGGGATATTGGCCTGAGCGAACAGCAGCTGCTGGCGGCGATGATGGCATAACCGAAGCTGATTGAGCGTCCGATTGTGGTGGCAAACGTCCATGCGCGCATTGGTAGTCCACCGGAGTAGGTGCTGGAGATTTTATTGGGCACTGTTGCAAAGA
>NZ_MAYS01000357.1 GCF_001756855.1 Candidatus Erwinia dacicola
ACTTTGCACGCCCATACCATTCCTGGGAACGTGGCCTGAATGAGCATACCAACGGTCTGATACGGCGCTTTTACCCCAAGGGAACCGACTTCAGTCAGGTGAGCCATCGCAAGATGGCTGAACTCGAACACATACTCAACACGCGCGGGAGAAAATCACTGGGCTATCGTTCCCCCAACGAGGTATTTTTAACGCACTTACTGGCGGCATAAGCCCCCTCGGTTTTGTTGCGTTTCGAGTGGGAA
Source organism: Candidatus Erwinia dacicola (assembly GCF_001756855.1). Taxonomy (GTDB): domain Bacteria; phylum Pseudomonadota; class Gammaproteobacteria; order Enterobacterales; family Enterobacteriaceae; genus Erwinia; species Erwinia dacicola. The sequence goes on from NZ_MAYS01000357.1 coordinate 246, forward strand.
TGGGGCTGGCGAATATTATCCGCAATCGATTGCCAGTCCTGTGGCGTCATGTCCGAGGAGTTAATCAACGGTGCGTATTCGTGGATGGTGAAATCTGGCATTTCCGGGTGATGGAATTCTGGCATATTTGCCAGCTGATTTTGCAGGTAACCGGAAATAGGGATAAAAGCCGTGCTCGGAACGCTGCATGCCGATGGTACCGCCCGTGTAAGTGACATAAATCGATTTCTTTTGCATTCGTTAACTCAGGGCTTGCCGAAAAAAACGCAGTATAATGGGAATTGTCAGGAAAACCAGCCCGACCAGAGTTGGCTGGGCTGGTTAGTGCGTTAGCTCACTACTTTACATCGCTGCAGGTCAGGCAGAATGCATAGCGATTCTGAGGATCGTTGAAATTATCCAGCAGGCCTGGCTGCCTCTTCATCGCGGCCATGACGTCGAGCATTGGTGCAGGCAGATAAGCGCGCAGCGCCGCAGGCAGTGCTGCCTGCGCTGAAGCAACCACCTGGCTGAACAGCACGTCGATCATGCTCGGTTCATCCTGATACCAGTTCAGCTGTGGCTGTTGGATCTTCGCCAGCTCGGCAGCTTTTGCCACCGCGTCGTCGAAATCACCCAGCGCATCCACCAGACCGTTCGCTTTGGCATCGCTGCCGGTCCAGACGTGACCCTGTGCAATCTGATCAATCTGTTCTGGCGTTTTATTGCGTGATTTTGCCACCAGACCGAGGAAGTTTTTATAGCCGTTTTCGATGGTCAGCTGCATCAGCTGCTGGACTTCTGGCGGCAGGGCTTTGGTACTGGCGACATCCGCCAGCGGAGACGTTGCCACGCCGTCGGTATGCACGCCGATAGCATCTAGCGAGTTCTCCACGGTGTTGATCACGCCGAAGATACCAATAGAGCCGGTCAGCGTATTCGGGCTGGCAATTATATAGTTAGCAGGAGTGGAAACCCAGTAGCCGCCTGATGCCGCCATGCCGCCCATGGAAACCACCACCGGTTTACCCGCGGCTTTTGCGGCCGCCAGCTCTCCACGGATAGTTTCAGAAGCGGTCACGCTGCCGCCAGGGCTGTTGACTCGGAACAGAATGGCTTTGATCTTCGGATCGAGGCGCGCTTCACGAATTCCCTTTGCGGTGGTATCACCACCGACGCTGCCTGGGGTCTCTTCACCTTCCATGATCGTCCCGTTCGCCCCAATCACCGCGATATTGCCGTCATTGTCGTCAGTGGTTGGGGTGTTTTTCAGCGGATAGTCATAGATGCTGGTGCCGTTGTAATCCTTAGCCTCTTTATCCCAACCAAAGATTTTTACCAGCTGCTGATCGACCACCGACGGTGAGGCCAGCTCATCCACCAGCTTACTGTCTTTGGCGTACTGCGCGCTGTCGCCGCCCACTTTGTTCAGACCATCGAGCACGCCCTGAGCGCTAAGGAATACCTGATCGGCAGTAATCTGACGGTTTGCCGCCAGCGTATTGACATAGTTCTGCCACAGCTCGCCAATCCAGCGGCTGTCGGAATCGCGCGCGGCAAGGGACATATCATCACGCAGGAACGGCTCTACCGCCGATTTGTAGGTGCCGACGCGGAACACGTGCGAGCTGACTTTCAGCTTGTCCAGCAGGGTTTTATAATAGAGGCTGTTGGTGGCAAAACCGTGCAGATCGACGGTGCCCTGCGGCGAGAGGTAGATCTTGTTGGCGAAGCTGGCGAGGTAATATTGTGCCTGACTGTAGCTGTCGCCGGTGGCATAGATTGGCTTGCCGCTGTCGCGGAACTCGCGTAGCGCTTTACCAATATACTGCAGCGACGGCTGATCAGCGCCCGTAAAGTTTTGCAGGTCGAGCACTATGCCGGTAATTTTGTCGTCGTCCTTCGCTTGGCGAATGGCATCCACCACGTCGAACAATGAGTTCTCTTTCAGACGATCACTGCTGGCACCTAACAGCTGGCGGCCAATCTTACTCAGCTTGTTGCTGACGGAAGGTTTATCCACCACCACGCCGCTGAGATCGAAGGTCAGTGCGCCTTTCTGCACTTCAGCTGGTGCATTAGCGCTGCTGACTTGCAGCCAGATACCAACGCTAACCACGATCAGCAAAATAAGGAAGAGATTAAGGATAAATTCGCGAACAAAATTCAGGACTCGCCATGTCCACTTAAAGATGCTAGCGATCATTCGCCACAATACGCGCATAGAAACTCCAAAGTCGCAATGAAATGCCAGAAGCAGAGGTCCGGGCAGGAATAGCACACATCCTAAATAGCAAGGGGGCAATTGTCAGCATGAAAAAGCGCAATGCTGTAACAAAACATCATCCTGTGCTAGTTTTTACTGGATGAGAATCACTATCACAGGAGGACACCATGGACGCTCTGGATTTACTGGTTAACTGTCGTTCCGCATCACACTTGGCAGAACCCAGGCTTACAGGTGAGGCGCTGGAGAACATTCTGCGCGCCGCTATGCGCGCGCCGGATCTCGGCACTGCATTTCACTATTGTAGAGAATGAAGGGCGCGATCGCCTGAGTGAGCTGCTGGAGAAAGTATCGCGCGATGCGCAGCTGGAGGCACTGTTGCAAAG
>NZ_MAYS01000358.1 GCF_001756855.1 Candidatus Erwinia dacicola
AGTCGACGGGGAAACTGCTGGGATAACGCCCCTATGGAGCGGTTCTTCCGGAGCCTGAAGACCGAATGGGTGCCGACGAAGGGCTATAACAGCTTCAGCGAAGCCCAGGGCGCGATAATCCACTATATAACGGGATATTACAGCGCTATCAGGCCCCATTGGTATAACGGTGGTCTGACGCCCAACAAATCTGAGCGGCTGTAGTACTTACAGTCTAAAGTCTTTGAAAGATAAGACCTTTCAATAACACGAAAGGCTAACTCATCAATATCTTTGCAACAGTGCCGAATTTAGTGTCATTAGCAGGTTTTATTTATTCTAACCAACAATCATGTTGAAAAATCCTGAGTATAGTAGAGCTAAAATTTCACCATAATTTGATATAAATCAGATTATTTTATAATAAATGCTATTCTCACCATTTGTTCAAAACACGATTGGTCAGATCGGATGTTATCCTTCACTGGGCTACGTGGTGCAGGATCGTTGACCTGCGTGCGATGCTGTGCGTAAATTGCTCATCGCCCGCGTGGGCACATTACAGGGAAAATTGCATGGACAGCGCTATGTCAATTAAAAATTGGAGCTTTTCTGACCCGCTGATGCCCAAAATCAGCTAAGCTATATGTGCTCCGCTTCCCTCTTTAATACCTGAAAATCCTCAGGCTGCAGCTAACGCTTCTGCCGTCTGGAGTGTTTAAGGTTCAGTCTGACAAAAGGATGTTGTATGTCCGTAGCGCCTTCTCATGTTCAGCAGTTAGCTGAAGTTCGCAGCCGTATTCTGAACCTGCTTCTGAATGACAAAGACCTCGTCGATACCCTGCTGGAACGCCCGCTGCGCGAATCCGAAGCTGAAGCGGAGGTACATCGCCAGCAGGTTGAAGAGATTAAAGCCACGCTTCCCGTACTGCACGCGGCCGATATTGCTGACCTACTGGAGGCCCTGCCAGAGGATGAACGCCTAGCGCTGTGGCGACTGATTGGTAATGATCGCCGCGGCCGGGTACTGGTTGAAGCCTCAGAAAACGTCTGGGAAAGACTGATTGAGGAGATGAGCGACCGCGATCTGCTGCGCGCCATCAAACTGCTGGATATTGATGAACAGGTTTATCTAGCCAAATATCTTTCGCGCGACCTAACCGGACGCCTGCTGACCTCGCTGGATCCGGAACTGCGTTCGCGTGTGCTCGACGTGGTGGATTTTGACCGCGACCGCGTTGGCCGCATCATGGATTTCAAGTTGGTTACCGTGCGCGCCGACGTTACGCTGGCGACCGTCCAGCGTTTTCTGCGCAGTAAGAAAACCATCCCGGACGGCACGGACAAGCTATTTGTCACCGGAAAAAATAACAAGCTGCTAGGCGAACTGCCGCTGACGGAAATCCTGCTGAATACCCCAGGAAAACAGGTGTCGGAGGTGATGAACGCCAAACCCACCACCTTCCTGATTGATGATAAAGCGGAAGACGCGGCCGGTGCCTTTGAACGTTATAACCTGATCTCCGCCGCCGTTATCGATGCCAAGGGCAAGCTGATGGGGCGTGTCACTATCGAAGATGTCGTAGACTTGGTCAACGAAACCAACGACAGCAGCATGCGTAAAATGGGTGGGGTCAATCCTGAAGAGGATGTGTTTGCTCCTGTGCGTAAAGCCGTGCGCACCCGCTGGACCTGGCTGGCGGTCAACGTCTGCACTGCGTTTGTTGCCTCAAGAGTGATTGGCCTGTTTGAGGCTACGATTTCCCAACTGGTGGCGTTGGCCGCATTAATGCCTATCGTTGCCGGGATCGGCGGCAACACCGGCAACCAGACCATTACCATGATTGTGCGCGCCCTCGCCCTGCATCAGGTGGGATCCGGAAACTTCTCATTCCTGATAGGGCGCGAGCTTGGTGTGGCTCTGATTAATGGCCTGTTCTGGGGTGGCATCATGGGGGGTATTACTTGGGCGATGTACGGCAACCCGGCACTGGGCGGCGTGATGATGCTGGCAATGGTGCTGAATCTGCTGCTGGCGGCGCTGATGGGCGTGCTGATCCCGCTGCTGATGACCAAATTTAAGCGCGATCCGGCGGTGGGATCGAGCGTGCTGATCACCGCGCTGACGGACACCGGTGGCTTCTTTATCTTCCTCGGGCTGGCAACCATCTTCCTGCTGCACTGATCGCAGGATGTGACGCACTTGGCGGATTCAAGTTCGAAGTGCAACGCTAAGCCACCTGTCTTAGCTCTACAAAGACCACTGAAGGTTGCCGGAACCCAAGGGATTTCCGTGGCCTGCTATTCAGTGCTCCCTGGTACTTGCGGAGCTCGTCATCCGTCACTGCCGTCAGGTCAGTTCCTTTCGGGATAAACTGCCTCAACAACCCATTGGTGTTCTCCTTTAGCCCGCGCTGCCACGAGGCATATGGATGAGCGAAGTAGGTTTCCGCTTCCAACGCGTCAGCGACTTCCTTGTGCCGGGTAAACTCCCTGCCGTTGTCGAACGTGATTGT
>NZ_MAYS01000359.1 GCF_001756855.1 Candidatus Erwinia dacicola
AGTCGACGGGGAAACTGCTGGGATAACGCCCCTATGGAGCGGTTCTTCCGGAGCCTGAAGACCGAATGGGTGCCGACGAAGGGCTATAACAGCTTCAGCGAAGCCCAGGGCGCGATAATCCGCTATATAACGGGATATTACAGCGCTATCAGGCCCCACTGGTATAACGGCAGTCTGACGCCCAACGAATCTGAGCGGCTGTACTACTTACAGTCTAATGCTGTGGCCAGTATTAGTTGACCACTAGTCTTTGAAAGATAAGACCTTTCAATAACACGAAAGGTTAACTCATCAATAACTTTGCAACAGTGCCCTGAAAACATCAGGATCGCGTGACAGCGCGAGGGGGCGACAGCAAATAGCACACGCCGCGCTGTCAGCAAAAGCGGGCGCGGCTGTAAATAAATTTTTACACTACGTTTATATAGTGCTCATACTTTGTCGATACGAGCTTTTGCATCGGCCAGCGGCTGGAAAAAGTCGCAACAGCTGGCGAAGATAGCCGCAGAGACGCTAATGATGTTGCAAATGAATTAAGGACTTTTTTATGGCCGTTTGGGTCAATGCCCGCGTCAGTAAAGTGATCGACTGGACCGACAGTTTATTTAGCCTGATCGTCAACGCCCCCATCGCCCCTTTCATCGCCGGTCAGTACGCAAAACTGTCGCTGGAAATCGACGGTGAACGCGTGGTGCGCGCTTACTCCTTCGTCAACGCTCCCAGCAATGAGAGCTTGGAGTTCTACCTAGTGACGGTGCCTGAAGGAAAGCTCAGCCTGCGTCTGCACGCGCTGGAACCAGGCGATGAAGTGATGATTACCCAGAACGCACAGGGCTTCTTCGTCATCGACGAAATTTCCGAGTGTAAAAAACTATGGATGCTGGCAACCGGCACCGCCATCGGCCCTTATCTGTCGATTCTAGAGGAGGGTAAAGGGCTGGAGCGCTTCGAGAATATTGTGCTGCTGCACGCGGCACGCTATGCGCAGGACCTCAGCTATCTGCCGCAGATGCAGGAGCTGCAGCAGCGCTACAACGGCCAGCTGCAGATCCAGACCGTGGTCAGCCGCGAAGAGAGCCCGGGCTCACTGGCCGGCCGCATCCCGGCCCTGATTGAGAGCGGCCAGCTGGAAGCCGCTACCGGGCTGACAATTGATGCGGAAACCTGCCACGTCATGCTGTGCGGTAACCCGCAAATGGTGCACGACACTCAGCTGGTGCTGAAGGAGACGCGCGGCATGCGCAAACACCTCAAGCGTAAGCCAGGCCATATGACCAGCGAACACTACTGGTAGTCAACCGCCCGCTGGCGCAGAAATGCCACTGACTGCGCCGGTTTACCAAAACGGTTATCGCCGGGCGTGCCAGCAAAGGTTCCCAGCTCCACCAGCATACTGACAAGGATTAGCGTCGGGATAAAGTGCCTCACCAGCCACTGCGCCTCGCTGGGCAGCATTGCCCAGTGTCCGGCCATCAGCATCCAGCCCAACACCAGCAGCAGCGCCCACTGCCCGCCTTTATTGCGGTCATGCAGCCGCTTGACCAGCACCGCACTACTCGGCCACAGCAGCGCCACCACGCAGACCGCAGCGTTCTGCGTGTCGACTAGGCCTTGACCGGCAATAGTAAACAACAATACTAGGAGCAGCAGCCAAGTGATCTGCCATATCCAGAAGTCGCGCCGTCCCAGTCGGCCACGAAATGAGAAACACCACTGTTGTAAGGTCATTATTTTTATCTCAGAGTTCTATGTGCCTTTGACTTTACCGGTCATTGTCCGTTTTAATCTTAAGCTGAGTTTACTGGTTAGGGCCGATGAAATGAAGAATGCACGATGGGCAGGGATTGCACTGCTAACCACCATGACCTTCGCGGTGGCTCACGTAGCTCCTGAGCCACAGGCGCGAACCGAACATCTGCCGGCAGCCTCGTATTTGCAGGCGGGTTCACCTACCTTTGATATGACTATCGGCCAATTTCGCGAAAATTATAATGCTGCCAACACAACGTTACCGTTGAGTGAATATCGCGCCATTGACAGCAGCGGCGACAAAAGCAATTTGACGCGTGCTGCCAGCAAGATCAACGAAAATCTTTACTCCTCAACAGCATTGGAGCACGGCACCGGCAAAGTCAAAACGTTGCAGATTACTTGGCTACCAATCCCTGGGTCTGAGCAAAAAGCCTCGCGCGACAAAGCGCTGGCGTATATGACCGCGTTTATGCGCTATTTTGAGCCGATGTTAAGCAACGAACAGTGCCTGAAGCGCGTCAATAACCTGCTGGCAAAGGGTAAAGGCTCCCGATATTTCCAGCAAACCGAAGGAGCGCTGCGCTATATCGTTACTGATAATGGCGAAAAAGGGCTGACGTTTGCCGTCGAGCCGCTGAAGCTGGCGCTGGCTGCCCCCTGAGAGCTGATGCGCAAAGGATGACGAAAAGCAAAGCCTTTGCGATGTTTGATCTCTATACTGTCTGGCAGACAATGCTGCCAGTTGGCAGCTTTAATAATCTCAAAGCGTGGAGGATAGAATGCGACATCCATTAGTTATGGGTAACTGGAAACTGAACGGTAACAAACAGATGGTCAACGAGCTGATCGCCGGTCTGCGTACCGAGCTGAGCGGCGTTGATGGTTGTGGCGTAGCGATTGCTCCGCCTGTGATGTATCTGGATCAGGCTAAACACGCCATTTCTGGTAGCCACATCGTTCTGGGTACGCAGAACGTCGACGTTAACCTGTTTGGCGCCTTCACCGGTGAAGTTTCTGCTGACATGCTGAAAGATCTTGGCGCAGAGTACATCATCATTGGTCACTCTGAGCGCCGTATCTACCACGCGGAAAGCGACGAGCTGATCGCAAAAAAATTTGCCGTGCTGAAAGCCGCTGGCCTGACCCCGGTGCTGTGCATCGGCGAAACCGAAGCTGAAAACGAAGCGGGCAAAACCGAAGAAGTTTGCGCACGTCAGATTAACGCCGTACTGAACAGCCAAGGCGCTGACGCGTTCAATGGCGTGGTTGTGGCTTACGAGCCAGTCTGGGCCATCGGTACCGGTAAATCAGCAACTCCAGCGCAAGCTCAGGCCGTGCACAACTTTATCCGTAACCATATCGCGAAGAAAGATGCTGCTGTGGCCGCTCAGGTCATCATCCAGTACGGCGGTTCCGTCAACGACAAAAACGCGGCAGAGCTGTTTGCTCAGCCGGATATCGACGGTGCCTTGGTGGGTGGTGCATCACTGAAAGCCGACGCTTTCGCGGTAATCGTTAAAGCCGCTGCCGCGGCAAAAAAGCCTGACGATCTCTCCTAGCCCCTCCCGGGCTGAGGGATCTCCCCAGAGAATCACCGCTAATTGTAGTGGTCAACTAATACTGGCCACAGCATTAGACTGTAAGTACTACAGCCGCTCAGATTTGTTGGGCGTCAGACCACCGTTATACCAATGGGGCCTGATAGCGCTGTAATATCCCGTTATATAGCGGATTATCGCGCCCTGGGCTTCGCTGAAGCTGTTATAGCCCTTCGTCGGCACCCATTCGGTCTTCAGGCTCCGGAAGAACCGCTCCATAGGGGCGTTATCCCAGCAGTTTCCCCGTCGACTCATACTCTGC
>NZ_MAYS01000360.1 GCF_001756855.1 Candidatus Erwinia dacicola
TCCTAAGACTCTACCGCTGGAAACCAAACCGGACCTGTTGGCGCTAAGCGCCATGCGCGGCGATGAGAATATCTATCTGCAACCCTCCACGCGGACACAGGCTACTGTGTCCGCGTAACTCATGCTATCCTGCCAGTCGTTTATTCATACACTGGCTAACACCATGTTTCCTAAACTTTTGCGTTCAGCGATCTTCGGACTGATTGTGGCCGCTATCCTTCTGGTAGCTGTGCCGGGCCTGCGGCTGGGCAGCGATCTGCTGTCTGCTATCGACGACAGCGCCGATCGGCAGCCGGTCAGCTACAACGCAGGGGTAAAACGCGCCGCGCCTGCGGTAGTTTATGTTTACAACCGCAGCGCCAACGGCACCAGCGATGTGCTCGGCTCTGGGGTGATCATGGAGCCGCGCGGCTATATTCTGACCAATAAACATGTGATCAACGACGCCAGCCAGATCATCATCAATCTGCAGGATGGCCGCTACTTTGAAGCGATGCTGGTCGGATCTGACTCGCTGACGGACCTAGCAGTGCTGAAAATCAATGCGGTGAATTTACCGGTAATCCCGATCAACCCGCAGCGCGTCGCGCACGTTGGCGATCTGGTGATGGCGATCGGCAATCCGTATAACATCGGGCAGACGGTAACGCAGGGTATTATTGGCGCCACCGGACGGGTTGGCCTCAGCCCTTCCCGTCATCAGGATTTCCTGCAGACCGATGCGTCCATCAACCGCGGCAACTCCGGCGGCGCGCTGATTAACTCGCTGGGCGAACTGATGGGTATCAACACCCTCTCCTTTGATAAAAGCAGCAACGGCGAAACGCCGGAAGGTCTGAGCTTTGCTATTCCGACCAAGCTGGCAACGAAGGTGATGGAGCAGCTGATCCGCGACGGGCGCGTAATCCGCGGCTATATCGGCATTACCGGGCGCGAATTCCGCCGTTACAGCGGCCAGACATCAGGTATAGATCATAATCAGGGCATCGTGGTGACCGAGGTGAAAGCCGGTGGCCCGGCAGATAAAGCCGGTATTCAGGTCAATGATGTGATTACCCACGTAAATAATGCGGCGGCGGTCTCACCGGTAGAAACCATGGACCAGGTGGCTGAAATCCGTCCGGGCACGGTGATTAATGTGGATATCACCCGTAATGAGAAGAAGATGACGCTGCTGGTCACAGTGCTGGAATATCCTGATGAGATCCAGACGCAGGACCAGTAGCGCGAGATAAAGAATGAAAAACCGCGACAGCTTACATGGGTAAAATTCTGGGGCGATGACGCGCAGCCAATGCAGCTGCGGCTTCAGGTATAAAGGGAGTCTATTACTTAACGAACCCTTCACCTAGCACGATATCTTTTTTCAGCGTATCCAGCATGCCATCCAGTGACTGCTGTTCAAAGGCGCTCAGCTTGCCAATCGGACGGCGCTCAACAATCCCCTTCTTACCCAGCAGCAGCGGCTGCGAGAAGAAACGCGCATGTTCGCCGTCCCCTTCGACATAGGCACATTCCACCACATCGCTTTCGCCCTGCAGCGCCCGGACCAGTGACAGACCAAATTTCGCCGCAGCTTGGCCCATCGACAGCGTGGCCGATCCGCCACCCGCTTTCGCTTCAACCACTTCGGTCCCAGCATTCTGAATGCGTTTAGTGAGATCAGCCGTTTCCTGCTCGCTAAAGCTGACGCCCGGGATCTGCGATAGCAGCGGCAGGATCGTCACGCCTGAGTGACCGCCAACGACTAGCACGTTCAGTTCTTCTGGCTGCTTGCCTTTCAGCGCAGCAACAAAGGTGTTGGAGCGGATGATATCCAGCGTGGTGACGCCGAACAGTTTGTTTTTGTCGTAGACGCCAGCTTTTTTCAGCACTTCCGCTGCAATCGCGACGGTGGTGTTAACCGGGTTAGTGATGATACCGATTAGGGCGCCAAGACTGGTTAAAGCGACTTGCTCAATCAGGTTACGCACAATACCGGCGTTGACGTTGAACAGGTCAGAACGGTCCATACCCGGCTTACGCGCCACGCCTGCGGAGATCAGCACCACGTCAGCACCTTTCAGCGCCGGGGTTGCGTCTTCGCCGCTGAAGCCTTCGATTTTAACTGAGGTAGGAATATGGCTTAGGTCGACCGCCACTCCAGGAGTGATTGGGGCGATATCGTACAGAGAGAGTGCTGAACCCGCCGGAAGCTGGGTTTTCAGCAGAAGGGCTAATGCTTGGCCGATACCACCTGCTGCACCGAGAACTGCAACTTTCATCCTAAACTCCTTAATTATATTAAATATTTATTGTGTCGTGAAATCCATGTTGCTCTATCCGGATTTGCTGAAACACAAGTTTAGCTGACGTTTCAGCACGACAGGATATCATCGTGATTCGGCGTTACATTACACCTTTAGCGCTAACTGGAACAACCTCATTACTATAACAATTGTTCACTTCTTGCCCGCTTTAGCAAACCGTCAGCAAATTTTTTTGGCACTATTGCAAAGATCT
>NZ_MAYS01000361.1 GCF_001756855.1 Candidatus Erwinia dacicola
CTGGTCGAACGTAAAAGCCGTATTTATCTGACGAAGAAGGTTTTTTCTAAAGACTCTGCCGAAGTTGCCGCCGCTATTATCTCGATGCTGAGCGGCTATAAGGACGTCTGTCACACAATCACGTTCGACAACGGCAGGGAGTTTACCCGGCACAAGGAAGTCGCTGACGCGTTGGAAGCGGAAACCTACTTCGCTCATCCATATGCCTCGTGGCAGCGCGGGCTAAACGAGAACACCAATGGGTTGTTGAGGCAGTTTATCCCGAAAGGAACTGACCTGACGGCAGTGACGGATGACGAGCTCCGCAAGTACCAGGGAGCACTGAATAGCAGGCCACGGAAATGCCTTGGGTTCCGGCAACCTTCAGTGGTCTTTGTAGAGCTAAAACAGGCGGCTTAGCGTTGCACTTCAAACTTGAATCCGCCGTATGAAATATCAAAAACGGGCCGACCGGAAAAAAAGGTCGACCCTTGGTCAAACTGAACATTTACAGCGCGCAGAAGGCGATATCCTGTGGGATAACCTCACCCTGCCAGTAAAGCTGTGCCGCCACGGCGTTCGCCAGCTGGCGGTAAAGGCGCGCAAACTCACTGTCCGGTCGGCGCACGACGGTCGGCTCACCAACATCAAGGTCTTCGCGCAGGCTAATGTGCAGGGGCATCTGGCTCAGCAGGCGGGTGTGATACTGCGCCGCTAGCTTCTTCGCCCCACCGGTGCCAAAGATCGGTTCATGATGACCGCACTGGCTGCAAATATGCATGCTCATGTTTTCCACCACGCCCAGTACCGGCACGTTGACCTTCTCGAACATCACGATGCCCTTACGCGCATCCAGCAGCGCAATATCCTGCGGTGTGGTGACAACTATCGCCCCGGTCACCGGCACATCCTGCGCTAGCGTTAGCTGGATGTCTCCGGTGCCCGGCGGCATATCGAGGATCAGGTAATCCAGCTCCGGCCACATCGTTTCATTCAGCAGCTGCATCAGCGCCTTGCTGGCCATCGGGCCTCGCCACACCATGGCGTTATCTTCGCTGACCAGGTAGCCAATCGAGTTGGTTGCCACGCCGTGCGCCACGATCGGCGCCATATGCATGCCGTCCGGTGAGATCGGGCGCTGATCTTCCACGCCCAGCATGTCCGGGATCGACGGGCCGTAGATATCCGCATCCAGCAAACCCACTTTCGCCCCTTCCACGGCCAGCGCCAGAGCCAAATTCACCGCCGTGGTGGATTTCCCCACCCCGCCCTTACCGGAGCTGATGGCGATAATATTTTTCACGCCGTTGGTGCCCGAGCGGTTTTTCACCCGTTGCAGCGTGGCAACATCCAGCGTTAAGCGCCAGACGATTGCGCTAGCCTGAGTCAGGTGCAGCAACTCGGTGCCGAGCGCAGCTTTCAGCTCCTTAAAGGGGCTTTGCCAGACAAACGGCATGCTAAGTTCGATATGCAGCGTGTTATCTATCAGCGCGCAGTGGCGTAACGCCTTCAACGTAGTGAGGTTATGCTGCAGAGTGGGATGTTCAACCGTGGTCAGCACGCCCATCACGATAGCACGCAGCGCCTCGGGGGAGTGATGCCCCTGGGATTGTGAAGTCATTTCGGATCCTTGATATTGCTGGTGGTTTTGTTCGATATCTGCGTCTAAGTATATCAGATCTGCCGTGTACTGATGTCAGTCACTAGAAAAATCCTCCGGCAGTTGAAGCCCTTGTTTACGCAGGGTCCGGCAATCGGTTACCATCTAAACTCCCTTTTCAACAGGTATAGTAATCCACACTATGACTCAAGTCGCGAAAAAAATTTTGGTAACGTGCGCACTGCCGTACGCTAACGGCTCCATCCATCTCGGCCACATGCTCGAGCATATCCAGGCAGATATTTGGGTCCGTTACCAGCGAATGCGCGGCAATCAGGTTTACTTCATCTGTGCCGATGACGCACACGGTACGCCAATCATGCTGAAAGCACATCTGATGGGCATTGCGCCGGAGCAGATGATTGCCGAGATGAGTCAGGAACATCAGACCGACTTTGCCGGTTTTGATATCAGCTATGACAACTACCACTCGACGCACAGCGAAGAGAACCGTGAGCTGTCAGAGCTAATCTATACTCGCCTGAAAGAAAACGGTTTTATTAAGAACCGTACCATCTCTCAGCTCTACGATCCGGGAAAAGGCATGTTCCTGCCTGACCGTTTTGTTAAAGGCATCTGCCCGAAATGTAAATCTACGGACCAGTACGGCGACAACTGTGAAGTGTGTTCGGCGACTTACAGTCCGACCGAACTGATCGACCCCAAATCGGTGGTTTCTGGTGCCACGCCGGTGATGCGTGACTCTGAGCACTTCTTCTTTAACCTGCCAGAGTTCAGCGCCATGCTGCAGGCGTGGACGCGTTCCGGCGCGCTGCAGGAGCAGGTGGCGAATAAAATGCAGGAGTGGTTTGAATCCGGCCTGCAGCAGTGGGATATCTCCCGCGATGCTCCGTATTTCGGCTTCGAAATTCCAAGTGCGCCGGGCAAATACTTCTACGTCTGGCTGGATGCACCCATCGGTTACATGGGCTCGTTCAAGAACCTGTGTAATAAGCGTGGCGACATCAACTTTGACGACTTCTGGAAGAAAGATTCGGACGCCGAGCTGTACCACTTCATCGGTAAGGACATCGTCTACTTCCACAGCCTGTTCTGGCCAGCGATGCTGGAGGGCAGCAATTTCCGCAAGCCTACCAACCTGTTCGTACACGGCTATGTGACGGTCAACGGCGCGAAAATGTCTAAATCGCGCGGCACCTTCATTAAGGTTAGCACGTGGTTGCAGCACCTAGATGCCGACAGCCTGCGCTACTACTATGCGGCCAAGCTCTCTTCGCGCATCGACGATATCGACCTTAACCTAGAAGACTACGTGCAGCGCGTCAACGCGGATATCGTAAACAAGGTGGTGAATCTAGCGTCGCGTAATGCCGGTTTCATCAACAAACGCTTTGGCGGACAGCTGTCTGCTAAACTGGCCGACCCGGCGCTGTACAAAACCTTTACCGATGCCGCTGAGAGCATTGGTGAAGCTTGGACCAGCCGCGAATTTGGCCGTGCTATCCGTGAAATCATGGCACTGGCCGACGTTGCCAACCGCTATGTTGACGAGCAGGCACCATGGGTGGTGGCGAAGCAGGAAGGCCGCGATGCCGATCTGCAGGCAATCTGCTCAATGGGCATCAACATGTTTCGCGTGCTGATGACTTGGCTGAAGCCGGTGATGCCTTCGCTGGCCGAACACACCGAAGCCTTCCTGAAGCAGGAACTGAGCTGGGACGGCATTCAGCAGCCGCTGCTGAGCCACAACATTTCGGCGTTCAAAGCGCTGTATAACCGCGTTGAGATGGACAAGGTTAACGGCCTGATTGAAACCTCGAAAGAAGATGCGACGGCGGCAAAAGCACCGGCTAGCGGCCCGCTGGCGGACGATCCGATTGCTGAAACCATCAGCTTTGACGATTTCGCCAAAGTTGATATGCGCATCGCGCTGATTGATAATGCCGAGTTCGTTGAAGGTGCCGACAAGCTGCTGCGTCTGTCGCTGGATCTCGGCGGCGAGAAGCGCAATGTGTTTTCCGGCATTCGCGCCGCCTATCCGGACCCGGCGCTGCTGGTCGGTCGCCTGACGGTGATGGTGGTAAACCTAGCACCGCGTAAAATGCGCTTCGGCATCTCGGAAGGTATGGTGATGGCAGCCAGTTCTGGCGGGAAGGATATCTTCCTGCTCAGCCCTGACAGCGGCGCACAGCCAGGCCAAGCAGTTAAGTAATTTCGTAGGGGCGGGGTATGCCTGACCCCTACGGCGATTATCGTTCAATCCTAGGGCCGACCATGCGCAACGTTCCGCTTGTTTTATGGCAATATCTCCATGCCTTGTTCATTATCTACCTCTGTCTGTTTTCCGGCCGCGGCATTGAAACCCTGTTGCCCGTCGCCATCCCCGGCAGCATTCTCGGTATGTTGCTGCTATTTGCCCTGCTCGCTTCACAGCTGCTGCCCGTCCACTGGGTGAAACCCGGCTGTCATCTACTGATCCGCTATATGGCGCTGCTGTTCGTGCCGATCAGCGTCGGCGTGATGAACGACATGGATATTCTCACCGCTCAGTTTGCCCCGATTGTGCTTTCCTGCATTGTCAGCACCCTGATAGTACTGGTGACCGTGGGCCTGATTTCGCAGCGCCTCAACGATCGCCACATCAAACGGGCGGGAGACGGTAATGAGTGATATCTGGTGGTCGCTGCCGCTGACCATCGCAGTGTTCTTCGCGGCGCGCAGGCTGGCAGCAAAAGTGAAAGTGTCGATCGTCAATCCGCTGCTGATCGCGATGGCGGTGATCATTCCGCTGCTGTTGCAGCTGCAGCTGCCGTATACGCGCTACTTCCAAGGCAGCAAGCTGCTTAATGACCTGCTGCAACCGGCCGTGGTGGCGCTGGCGCTGCCGCTGTACGAGCAGATGCATCAGATCCGCGCATGCTGGAAATCAATTATCAGCGTATGCTTTATCGGCAGCCTCACGGCGATGATCTCCGGCACCGCGATTGCCCTATGGCTGGGCGCAACGCCGCAGATCGCCGCCACCCTGCTGCCGAAATCCGTCACCACGCCAATTGCGATGGCCGTATCCGGCACGCTGGGCGGCATCCCGGCGATCAGCGCCATCTGCGTGCTGCTGGCCGGGGTATTCGGCGCAGTGTTCGGCCATATGCTGCTGAACCTGCTGAAGGTGCGCAGTAAAGCGGCGCGCGGGCTGGCGATTGGTAATGCATCACACGCGCTGGGGACCGCTCGCGCCTCCGAGGTTAACTATCAGGAAGGCGCATTCAGTTCGCTGGCGCTGGTACTATGCGGGATTATCACTTCCCTGCTGGCGCCGTTTGTTTTCCAGCTGCTGATGGCGTTGTGGAGGTAAAACTTGCGATAACTCTCGCAATTTGCTGATCGTTTTCATGTATTGAATTGATAGAGCGATTCAGATCTACTCATGATGGTGTAAAATGAGCGGCTAAGATATTTGGAATTCATAAAGCGACCATTCGTCGGTACGACAAGCAGCAGCGAAATACAACATCTCAAGAAAGCAACAGGCCTTGATTCAGCAAAGCCACAGCTTGTGGCCGATGCAAAAACGCAAGTAGTGGATGAATTGAGGTCTCAACACAGGCTAAGTATCCTACTGTTGATTGCTGGATTGCCACGTAGCACTTTTTTTATCAAAAAACGACAGGGTAACGATCTTCATCGAAATGAAAAGGAGCAAATAGCCACAATTTTTCATCACCATAAAGGGCGTTATGGGTATCGAAGAATCACGATAGCTTAAAAAAAACAGTATTAACATCAACCATAAAAAAGTCTACAAGCTTATGAAAAACATGATTTTATCATCAGCAGTATGCCCGAACCAGAAATGGGTCACTGATGTAACAGAGTTCTCTGTAAATGGGGAAAAAACTCTTTTTATCTCCGATAGTGGATTTATTCAATCGTGAGGTCATATCGTTTTCGCTAGCGCAGCGGCCTCATATGGGAATAATTAACTCAATGTTAAAGAAGGCTTTTTCGAAGATTGAGGATACAGAAAACCCAGTTTTACATTCAGATCAAGGGTGGCGGGACCAAATAGTTTGGTATCAATAAATATAAAAAACAAGCAGTTAACATCATGTCCCGTGAAGGAAATTGTCTGGATAATGCTGTTGTGGAGAGTTTCTTTGGCACATTGAAATCAGAGTGTTTTGATATAAATGAGTTGGAAACGAGTTATGGTCATTTGT
>NZ_MAYS01000362.1 GCF_001756855.1 Candidatus Erwinia dacicola
TCCATGTTTTTATCGGTACGAGAGTATACCTTTCGGGTAATACCGTCACCTGTACCGTCGAAAAATGTGATGTAGAGTGAATAGATATGAGTAGATATAAACAAAAACCCTCTGCAATTACAGAGGGTTAAAGGTGAGATTGAATAGATATGATGAGCTATGAGCTAGCTATACATCATTCCCACTCAATTATTTACGGCATGCATATCTAATTGACTGATAACAAGTTTCTTAAAACTTATTTTCACCGTACCGTTTTATATACCGTCACCGGAAATCAGTGCCATGAAAAATGCCATGTCACCGGGTCAGTGAATCGTACTGCTTTTCACAGACTCGTCCGGCTTCGGCGGCCCGGTCAGCGTAATCTGCCAGCTGTCGGTTTCGCTCGAGAGATTTGCTGAGCACGTCGGCAAGCAAAACTCCGGTGTCTGCGGCTGACGTCCCAGCGCCGACAGTGGCGTTATACTGCCTGAGCTGCTCACGGATGGCAACGAGCTGTTGCTGCAACCGGCCAGCGCGAGCGGCAGCATCAAGAGCATCATTGCGCGCCTGGTCGATCCTCTGCTGCGCTTCACGTTCATTGGTCGCTTTCTCCTGTTCGTCCTGCTGACGAGCTTTATCATCTTCGGCTTTGCGGTCTTCCAGCGCCTGCGCATACCCCGCATCGTATAGGCGGCTGCCGTGCGCATTCCAGGCAACCACTCCGCCGATGACCAGAGCAGCAAGCATCAACACGATAAGCAACTGTTTCCAGTACGCTTTGGCGAATGCCCAGATCATAAAAGCACCTTGCTGGCGGTGATGTACCGCGCGCGCCGGTCGTCGATACCGTTCTGGCCGCCATTGATGATCTGCGTGACGCGCACCAGGTCGCCGGTGTACTTCATGCAGCCTTTGGTTGCGAAGAACCACGCCGCGCTGCGGGCCGCGTATTCGTCCTGCGCCAGCAATTCCGGCTGGCTAACCAGCTCAATTTTGAGCCCGTTGCCACAGTCTCGGTAGTTGTTCAGGCCGGTGATCTGGATGAGCCCGCGCCCGCGGTAGAACCAACCGTCAGTCGGGCCATTATTCCCATTGCGTTTGCTGTACACCAGATTGGCGATCGCACGCTGGCGCTCCAGCGGTAACGATGGCTCACCAGCACAGCGGCCCAGCGCGTTGGCCTGGCCCTGAGTGAGACGCCCGGCGCGGACGAATCCTGCCAGCCCGGTAACGCTGTAGTTGAAGTTCTCCTGAAGCCGTGTGAACCCTGTCGATTCATGGCCTACCTGCGCGATAAACATCGCCTGGTGCACTGGCGCTTCAACACCAAACTCTTTCATGGCGGCGGTGATATGCGGGAACCAGCGCGCGGCCAGTTGCTCGGTAATGCCGGCGGCGCGGCGGAATTGGTTAATGTCCATGCTGGGACCTCGTTATCTTGAAAATTTGAACCACGTTCCCTTTTGTCTTGATGAGAGCAGCCAGGAACACAGCTTTGATGATGACTTCTGACCAGTCGGCGCTGACGTAATACCCGTAGAACGTCCGGATGGGTACGCTGGCGGCCACGACGATCAGCAGGTAGGCTAGCCATCCTCCCCACCAGCGATGGCGTGACCCGTCACGGCGGAACAGAAGCACTCGGATTGCAATGCCGCCGCAGATAGCGGCGTTCAGGATGAGAAGCAGATCAGGACCGGTCATCGTCTTTTCTCCCCGGGATCAGGTCGCGTGGATTTCCAGAACGGTGATACAGCCAGGTACCGATACCAACAGCAACGATTGAAGAAACAAACGCCCCTGCTGAGTACGCAACCCCTTTCTCAAACATATCTGTGGTGATGCCAGGAAAAACGGATGAAAATCCGATGAGAAGTGTTGCTGTCGGTTTGTAGAAAAGAAGGCCGCAGAAGAAGCTGATGAACGCCAGAAGTAACCGCCGCTTTATGGGATATTCCACCGCCGAGGTAACGAAAATTACCGCGCCAGCGAGTGCCCCTAAAGCCACCTCCGGCGGCATATCTGCGACCACAGACATTAGCGCGCTCAGGCTAAGCCCCTGATTAAGCGACTATGTGGTTAACGAGTGCGACATAGTGACCACCGTTTAATGTGCATAAAGAACCCCCTTAGTTGGTGAGTTCACCATACACAATAAACCATATGTGGTTTAAAAAACCTCAGACAACTCTTAACGAAATTACCTTAAAGGTGATAAAGTAAGGTTTTAAATTTGGGGCTGTCCTAGATAACTAAGATCATCTAGGATAGTGCCATGAGAAAAAGCAGACTCAGTCAGTACAAACAGGAACGGTTACTTGAACAGTTTATTGCAGGCTCCACAGCCCGTATTGCCGCAGAGCTGGTTGGTGTCCACAGGAACACTGCTGCATACTATTTTCACCGCCTCAGAGTGCTGATAGCCGAGCACGTAGATAGGCACTCCTGGTTTGATGGCGAGATTGAACTGGACGAAAGTTATTTTGGTGGTTGTCGTAAAGGTCAGCGTGGCAGAGGTGCTGCCGGAAAAGTGCCTGTTTTCGGGCTTCTCAAGCGTGGTGGTAAGGTGTATACCAAGGTCAGACCCGATGCCAAATCACGCACAGTACTGCCGATGATAGAGGCAAAAAATGACCCTGACAGGATCGTCTATACCGA
>NZ_MAYS01000363.1 GCF_001756855.1 Candidatus Erwinia dacicola
TGTATCCGACTGTTTTACAAAAGATTATGCAATTAAGGGACATAGCCTATTCTTGATTCAGATTTTCTTCCTTAAATTATTAGAAAGGTATAAGTTTTCTCGATCATACAGTTGGAAATAAAAATATTAACTATATTTTATTATCCAGAAACTGAAACTGTGAGTAACCCGTTAGTGTGGATGCATGCACTAACGGGTAGTAAAACCTTTACATGATTAAACATCCTTCAGGATGAACATGGGGATTCAGTTATCTAACCCGGAAAGATGTGAAGTTAGCATTTTAAAAAGCATGGGGCATTCGGGGCAAGTTTCAACGTTCCAGCCACAGCGACTAAACAGTTTCGTCAGCCCCGCCACGTTCCCCGTCAGACGCGCTATCAGCGGATTTGTCTGTCTGCCATTATCGTCAAAAGCTACATCGAGGTTGCTCCGTGAAAGATTCGGGAGTAACATCTCGCGAAAAACGCCGTTGCTTCAGTGCGGTAGCCAGCCAGCGTGTGAGAAAAAGGTTTTCCTGCGCCGGTGATAACACATCACCTTTTTGTCTGGCCAGCGCAAGCGCCACCAGGGCACACCAAGCCAGGTGGCCCGATTTTTTCTGTCAGCGTCACTGCGTGTCCTTCTCCTTTCTGTTCCTGGTTGTTCATGCATCACTCTGGCATATTTTAACCGTAAAGAAGGCAGCCAGTCATATGAAACTAAGCGATTACTATAAATTTATTCAATGCCTTCCATAGTTAATCAGCTAAAGAAATGAATATACGTTCATTGTCATATATATTTATTATCCTTTTAGTTTTATCTTTATTCCAGTGACAGCGACCTGCAAAAATAATTGCAGCCCCTTCGAGACTTTCAGAATCTGAAATATTAAATTTTTCGATTATTACATCACGCAGATCGCCTAAGGGTATTCCAACATCCCTGCATTCAGCAGGATTAAGCCATTCAATATCCTTGTTCGAGTTATATAGCGTCCCCCAGTAAAACCTGAGTGAATTTTTAGTCATGGGTTCAGCATCAGGAAATTTCACAAATAAATTTTTGGCTTTATACTTGAAGTCGCCGAACGGGATGATCGTATCAGACGTCGCCAGTCCTGTCCCCCGGATTAAGCTGTGCAGTATTTTTTGAAGTGAAACTGTCGGAACTCGCTTTTGTTCTGACTTTATGGTGTGGACTTTATTGTGCCCCGTCCCGGTTATCTCCGTTTTCCCGCTTAAACCAGACGGTTCGCTGCCTGCTGAAGAAGCACTGTCAAAATTGAAGCTTATTTTAATTGTATCTGACTCTGCGATTATCTGCTGAACTTCAGAAGCATTTCTGACTTCCCTTTGTCGTTGCGGTAAGA
This sequence comes from Candidatus Erwinia dacicola, assembly GCF_001756855.1. GTDB lineage: Bacteria > Pseudomonadota > Gammaproteobacteria > Enterobacterales > Enterobacteriaceae > Erwinia > Erwinia dacicola. Next base: position 1,355 of record NZ_MAYS01000363.1, read on the forward strand.
GTGTATTTTCCCTGCAGGTGCAGTACCGGGACCCAAAACAGGCCTGTTTACCATCAACACTTTTTTTCTGTAGAATGCCTGTTCACGGCAACCAGGGCATACCAGTGAATGCCTTAATTTCTCTATTTCTTTCTCAGGTAATTTTTGGAAATCGATAACTGAGTAGCACTTATCGACACCACCAAAAGTACAAATACTATTAAACATAGTAAAGTCACCTCCTGTTATTTTGTTATTTAACAGATAATTAAAATCTCCTCAATATAACACATTACTTTTTCTCTCTTACCTGTTGTGCCCTTCTCAGCGCATAGCCCAGGCGTAATGTTTTTCCGCATAGTTGTACAGCCGGTAAGAGTTCTGTTCGTCGCCACCAATAAAAATACCGTTATCCATAATCCCCTCGGCCAGCCGCTGCGTATACCGGTGCGCAGCCTCATCCAGCTCAGCCCGACTCCCCCACGCGCCCTGCTGTTTACGCCAGTTCAGCCGCACGGCTTTCAGCAGGCGGCACATCTGCTGGCAGATGAAGTAGCAAGCGACGACGTTGCGCGCATCCCCCACAAAGACCACATCGCTGTCCGGGCGCATCATTTCGTTCCACAGGTAGATATCGTAGCAGCCCAGCATCATGGCCACGCGTTTTGCCACGAAACCGCCGTACCAGTAATACGCGGTGCGGGGGATGTTCAGGCGGCGGCTTTCGGCAATATTACCGGTATGGAATGACAGCAGGCCAGATTCCGTCAGTTCCCGGACCAGCACCTCCAGCGCCCTGTGCCAGGCCCCGTTTTCACTGCGCTCAGACAGTGCTGAAAAGTACCGGCTGACAATGCCGGCAATCTGCTGTTCCGGTACGGCGTCACCATTCTCCGTCTGAAGGGACAGTTTACGACACAGTTCCTCGCGCTCCACCAGGGCATTCAGCATGGCGTCCGTTGTCACGTTCTGTGCGGTGGCCAGTGACGCGACACGTTCACGCAGGTCATCAGAGAGAAAGACGCCAGCCCCGACGGCGACCGCCGACGGTATCCTGACGCGGCGTGTTACGGGCTTGTAGATTTCGCCGGTCTCCGGCCTGATTTTCAGGCCAGCCTTAAGCCAGCGGCTCAGCTCCTGGGGAAGGATATCCGGATTGTCCTTCAGAAAACGCGCCCGGTTTCCGCGCGCCGTTCCGTACACACTGTCAATGTAGTCGGTCAGCAGCATAACGATATCCACAGAAGTGTTTATAAACACAATCGTTTATATCACATGCATACCGGACAGGCGAGCAGTGCGCAGCCTGTCCACTGAATGCCGCTTTAGCGGCATGGAGGCGCCTGCTGGTATTGAATATGGCACTGTGAGTGAGTGGCGCCGTAGCCCGGCGCAGCCGGTTACGTTGTTGACAAGTTCCACTAATCCATCCCTTCTCCCTGCCAGACCAAAACCCGCTAAAATCGATACAGAAGCTGCTGTGCGCCGTCGGAGTGGTCACGACAAGGCGTAGCCGCAGTCGGGGCGTATCTCCGCGTTAGCGGGCCGTGAGGGCCGCTTACGGGCGTGTACACAATAACGTTCAGCGACACTGCTTACAGCGATTCAGGTTCTAGTTACAACATCCATCATTAAAAGCGACGTTGTTCCGGGCCTTTGGCCCGGGGCGGCCTCGCTTTTCAGTGGTGGGGAAGGGCTGTGATGGTTCAGGTGTGCACGATTTACGTCTTTGAGTGACTGTTTCGTACGTTGTAACTACTAGGGCGTTTGGGGGCCCGTCGCGTAGCGATGGGAGCTACTTCAGGTAGTTGCCGAACCTGCGCGGACGTGAGTCCGCTGCAAGGGCGGACATTTTAAGGAGCCTGTCCACACGTCAGGCGACGAACAGGTTATATATTTATATGAATTAAATAAAAGATATTTAAAAGAAGTGCAGAGCAGGTTTTTAAAGGAAACCACGCACTTTGAAATCAGTGCGGCTGGCGCTCTGTAACAATAACGGCTGTAACCTTATGGGAAGTTCCCTTGCAGTTAGATGTGGGTAACTGAATTCGGCGGGCAAAAATGCCACCGGCAACAAAATTTCAGCACTGTCCGGCAGGAAAAAAGGGGGAATCATAGATGGCCGTCATACCGGTTCGCTTAGATAATAAGCAACGGTGAGTAACAGACGTGCAGAACCCTCCGGCGTCAGCCGGATTAATGAAAGGAGAGGGGGTCAGGTGGTGGCCGTTGCCAGCCGCGTATAGTTGTTGCCACGGGACATAAGCATTCGCTCTTTTACACGCCTTGCCTGTTCCCGACGCACAGCGTCAAGATTTCCGGTAAAGCGGCCTTCAGCAATTTCCCGCGTCAGTTGCCGCCTTACGATGGTTTCAATATCGCGGCGGTTACGGTCAGCGTCACGGCGGGCGCGGGCGCGCTTCAGCCCGTGAGATTTGCGCTCGGACTGGTAGCTCCGGAACCGCTCACGCACGAACCGCCAGGCTTTGGCTATCAGTTCGTCCATATCCAGGCGGGGGAGGCGTTGTTTTTCACGCTGCTGATTCTCCCATTCCACACGGCTGCGCCTCGCGGCCACAACGGCCACGTCAGAGACGTCGAGCGCGGAGAACAGTGCCGGCGTGAAGGTGATATCGGTCGGGATATTGCAGCCAATCTGCGGGTCATACTCGGTCTGATAGGTAATCAGCCCCAGCTCCGCCATAAACGTCAGCGCCCGCGTGGCGCGGGTGATGGACAGATTGCCGCTTTTCGACTCGGTGGCGAGACCGCACTCGATGGCCAGATTGGTGATGGAGCGCTGAACGCGGTTGGCCAGCGGGTCATAGTGGAAACACAGCCCCTGGAGCAGGGCATCGATGGCCCGGCGGCGCAACAGTGGCGGCATCCGGTGACGTTTACCCAGCGAGCGTAAGAACGCCACATGGATGGAAAAGTCAAAACGGGACGTGAAGCCTTCGGCTTTCGCCATCAGCTTACGACAGAACGGCAGGGTCTTTTTCCCCTCTCGCGGTGTGAATACCGGATTCGGGTTTTTGACCTGACGGTAATGGGAGAACAGGGTCTGAGCGTCAGTCACACCTTCCCGCACTTATGTTGCACGGAAGGAGCACTGAGCACAGAAGGTATTGCAGTTTTCTGAGCATGCACATATACTCCCCGTACAGAGCAACAGCTTCTGTACGGTTTTAGTGGGCCCCGGTAATCTTCTTCTCGTCGCCAAACATGAAGGAAGGTTATCGGGGTTTTGTTTTTTCTGGTTCCGGGTAGACACCTCAGCAGAACCAGTTATCTACCACCTTACGGCGTGGCTCACCAAAAATTCTTCAGACGATCAGCAATCTATCACCAGAAACACATATACTCAAGAATGTTAGTCCGTGACTTTGTTTCGACACTCTGAAACCGCATCATGAATCAGCTTCTCAATCATTTCTGACTGTGTCACACCTTTAGTCGCACACAACAATTCAAGCTCTGCTTTAAGAGACTTCTCCACATAAACACGCATTTCTTTATGGGTCTCTTTCAGCTTCGCGACATGCGCTTTCTGCCTTTGAACAGGAGACATCGGATTACCTTTACGGTACTGACGTTTCTCTTTCGATGAGGAAGTTTCTGCATTTCCAGTCTGCGACATCTCTGCCTCCTCAGCTTTCAGGCGGTGATCGTTTCGCAGAGGATACTACAGATTCGTGAAATCAGCGACTTAACTTTACGCGAAAGTGTGAGCCATGTTGGCGCATGGCTCACCTGGATGGATGTAGATTGCAGATCACATTACGATGCTGATTAGTATGAAGAATGCCACTCCGTTCCTCCGTCCCAGCGCGACTGCCAGTGCTGAAGGTAGGCTTGCGCCACTTCCGGCACGTCCTTAATCACCAGCACATTCTCGCTATTTCTCGAGGCCGCAGAGCGGGTCATATTAAAGCTGCCTGACTCAACCGTATGATTATCAACAATAATGACTTTATCGTGCATGATGGCGTAGCAACCGTTGGTACGCAGCGGAATACCGGCATTCACCACAACATTCATCGCCGACTGGCTGGTTTTGTTTCGGTTCCCTTTCTCATCGAGCACTATCTTCACATCCACACCCCGGTGTTTTGCTCTGACAAGTGCGCTAACCACCTCAGGAGACGTAAATGAGTAGCCCATCAGCCGAATTTCGTGCTGTGCTGACTCAATAGTCTTAAGGACCAGCTGCAGTGCCGTTCCTTCCGGAGAAAAACCCGTCTCGATGCTGGCGGCATACGCTGCCGGTGCGGGTGCATAAAGGGCCAGACCGAGCAGCCCTGCCACCAACCATCTGCAGGTATTTGCTTTGCTGCGAACTGCCATAGTTATCCTCATTACATACCGTCCATAAAGTGCGGGGAGAGTATCTGTACGTCATTGATCAGCAGCCAGAGGCTCAGGGTCAGCTCTTCCATCAGAACCACAGCAGCAACCAGTGACGTCCACGCCCGCCGATCGCGTTTCAGGAGCTGACGAAACAGCGCCACGCTGGCCACAAAAATGCCGACAGTTATCCAGGGAACGAGCTGGTTGATAACCATTGCACTGCTGCTGCACTCAAAACATGCCATAGGATTTCCTTCACAGAATTGATTAAGAAACGCCGGGATCGGGGGAAACTCGCTTTGCCCCGGTTCCGGCGTTGGACAACGACGCGGAGCGGAGGCGTCAGGACGTTCTGGTATAACGGAACCAGTAGCAGACAGGCCCGTCGTCGGTATCATGGACTGAGCCCAGAAACCAGCCGTCATCATCCGGCGGTTCGGGTATCCAGCCCCGTGCGTCCGGCGCTTCATCGGTAAATCCGGCAGCAAAAACCTCAGGAGCCTCATCGCGCATGGTCATTACAAAGCACTGCAGCCCGTGGGTCCTCAGCCAGTAGCTGAACTCCGCCGCGGTTTCGCAGCCACTGCGGGCATACGCCGGATGCGACCAGTACCCCTGCTCATCACGCTCTGCGGTAACAGGCACAATCATCCTCTGACCTCCCCCGGCACGGACTGACTGACGGGCGTTTCGGTGTGGCATTCACCTGCCGTGTCTTCACCGGGCGCCGGTTCGTTCATTATCTGCATCCATCTCTGGCGCTCACCTTCCGACATCCTCCGGCACAGCCCCGGTGCCAGGACACTCAGCAGGCGCTCAATGTACGCCAGCCGGCTCAGCGTCAGGGATGCGTCTTCGGACTCCGGGTGCCTTATCGCCTGAGCCACCTCACGACACTCAAGAATACCTTTCATGAGCCGCACGCCACCGGCCACGCGCTCCATCTCTTCGTAATGATGTATCTGCTCCATCATCCTCATGAAAATGACCTCATCGCTTTCACGGGCACGCGCTTTTTCACTCATCGCAGTAATGCGCTGATAAACCATCCAGATAAATAACGGCATTGTTATCAGCGCACATGTTTTCAGGCTGGTCCCCTCCGACTGAACGTTATTTATTGCCAGATAAGCAAACAGATAAATCAGGCAGCAGACAAATGCCAGCCCGGTATATTTATAAATCCGCATAGTTCACCTTTTAAGTTTAACCTTTAAGTTCAGACATAAAGCCCACATTGAACCCCCGAAAAAATCAATAAACAGAAAAACCAGGAATAGCATTATTCCCCGTGAATTAACGTTATTTATCAGAAACTTTAATTAACGCACTCATCTCTCATTAAGGAGTGAGTTTTATTCTGTAACGGGTCAGATGGAGAATGAATTAATACTGCATTGCGCCAGGTAGCTTAACCCGCTTTTTGTTGAGTGATGGCATCTGACACCCCGGACTCGGCCTCAAGTGCCGTCAGAAAGTCCCGTATCATCCTCTGCAGCTCCCGGGCATCACGGCTTCGCAGCAGCGGCATGCCCGCCTGGCGCATGACCTCATCCAGCAGGATGTCACGCCGGCAGCGGCTTTTCTTCAGGTGGGACGCATCGCCCAGCTCCACGGCCGCCACAACGCGAAACGTCCTGCGGTCAACGATAACCACGTCACAGTGCCACTGGGCTGCCATATGGAAAAGCTTCCACCATGTCCGGCTCCGGCCCCTGACGCGCGGCGTTATCTGCACAATATCGGCCACCCTGACCTGCGGGCACAGATACCACCGCCTCATGTCCACAGCCCGGAACAACCCCTGCATAAAGTGAACCTCACGGTCGGTCATCAGCTGTGCCTGCCTCTCCCAGAATACGCCGCCCGCCATCAGTTGCTCTGTATCGCCCACCCTGACGCCAGCCTCTCTCAGCCGCCTGATAAGCGGTGCATGCGGCCGTTTCTGCTTCAGCACACAGGAGAGCAGTAAAATCAGTGCCAGCAACGAAACGATAAATACCACCACACCGGCATTCATGAACCCACGCTCCCTTCGCTTCGCACGCTATCGGTTAACGGCCCGCCATCACCTGAGTAACGTTTATCCTGCACCGTCCGGAACCGCTCAGAGAACAGCCAGCCACTCAGGGTGACGGTATTGTCCGGTTCATCCGGCGCGCAAACCGTAATACTGTCCTTCGTCACCCCGGTGATATCAAAATTCGCACCGCAAAGATGCCGGATAATATCATCACGGGAGTGAATAATACCCCTCCCCACCAGGTCTTTAACCGTTTCCTTAATAACTTTTACAGCCTCCGTGTTTTCATCACGGCAGGTTAAATTATTTTCTGACATATTTTCCTCACCTTCCATATTTAATGATTGCTAAAGATGCACATTCTTCTTCGCGCTCATGAATTATTTAAACAAAAACCCAGGCCATAGATAAAACATGCAGAACCGAATATTACTGGTCAGCACTGAATCAGAAATTAAAGCAGGGTATTTAATTCCGGGTGCCGAACGGGCGGGCACCCGTCATATCGGGAGCGTCAGTCCGTCAGGGGTGCGCGCAGTTTCCAGGTGCTGCCGCCAAAGAGCACGGGTCCGACAACCCGCTCCCACTTTTCAGCCTCCGTCAGGCGGTCGGCTACCGACAGGAAGTCTGTATGATTCAGGATAGTTTCATCCCGCTCATCGGCAGAAACCAGCGTGTAGCCGTCAGGAATACGGGGTGTCTGCTGGCCCGCCGTTGACGCAGAAGCACGCCAGAACGTCCGGATGCAGCCCCCCCGCTCAGGGCGGTAAGAATAACATTTTCAGGTACGCGCATACGCCAGTTACTCCCCGGACTGACCGGCAGCCTTACTGATGGCCTGCTGCAGGGCCTCCGCGCTGGTGTATCCCGGAATAACCGTCACGTTATCAGCACTGGCGCCGGCTGACGGGAGAACCACCGGGGCTGGGGTACCGCTGAAGCCCAGCTGCTGCGCGAGTGTGTTTATGCCATCCAGGGTCCCCTGAACGTCAGGGGCTGCCTTAGCATCGAACTTCACAGCTTTTGCGGCCGCGCTGATATCAGCATCGGTCAGCTTACCCTCGTTGTAGCCGGTGGCGTAAATCGCGTTGTGATAGTGAAGGTAAGCATCGGCCCCCTTCTGCTTCCAGACCTGGAGCCCGGTTTTCGCCGCACTGAGCGACGCCGGCCAGCGCTGACCAAATATCGGGAATTCCTTGAACACAAAGCGCACGTCCGGGTTTGCTTTTATTACCTTCTCCAGTTCCGGCGCCAGGCGGGCACAGTAGATGCACTGGTAATCGAAAAACTCGACGACCGTGACTTTTGCATCGGCCGGCCCATATGACGGCGTGCCTTTATCGTTCAGCAGCGCTGCCTGATTCTGAACCACGGCGGCCGTCATCGCCTGCTGCTGTTTCTCCTGCTGTTGGGCCTGCAGCTTCTGGCTGACTTCAACCAGCACCTCCGGATGGGCCAGCAGGTAGTCTTTCGCGATTTTACCAATGCGGGCTTCCTACTCCGGGGTAAAGGCAGCGGCAGGTTTCTCTGCTGCCCCCGCCACGCCGGAGACCAGAAGGCCTGCGGCAAGCATGACTGAAAGAGTTTTATTCATGTTCATCCTGTGTTTTTCTCTTCTCTGTTGTTATCAGTTCGTTCCCTGCACGGGTGGCAACGCTTCTGACCGCCCTGCGCATGCGTTTGGTGTGCTCCTGAGCCCTGCGCTCCACGGCATACGCCGCCTCCTCCTCGCTCACCGGTGCGACCGGTTCACCGGCAAGGTTTTTACGCCACGCGCCCACCGTCATGGCGCCCAGATACGCATCCGAGCGGGTGACGGCGGCAAGACAGCGTTTCAGCGTCTTCACGGAAACCTCCAGCCCGCGCCGGCGAATGTCATTGACCATTGCCTCCCGGATGTTGACCGCCAGGAGCTGCGGCTGGCCGTCCGTCACCAGGGCTGGCCAGCAACGCTTCAGGAGCGCGAGCGCGTCCGCAAGCGGCATGACCTTCCGGTACACCGGTTCCGGGGCAGGTTTGCGCCTGGCCGCCCGCATGGCCTCCCTCTCCTGGGCCTGCCCCTCAGCCCACTGCCGGGCTTTCTCTGCTTTTCTGGCGGCCTTCTCGTCCGCCTGCGCCTTTTTCGCGCTCTCATCCACCACCTGCTTCCTGACCTTCCAGGCAGGCGTCGTGTTCACCACCACGGTCTTTTTACGCGTGACCCGGCCCGGACCCGCACCGTCCGGTTCACTGTTGCTTACGGCACGCTGACCTTCTGGCTCCGCTTTGCGGCGCAGCGTCAGCGTGGGGCGCCCCTGCTCTGTCATCCTGCCTCCGGATAAATCTGTTTCACGTATACTCCCCTGACTGACCTTATTCTGACACGGCAGATATCACATCACCATCAGTCCGATGACGGTAAGGTGTACCGCGTAGAACAGCGGGAAAAATTCGCGCGGCCAGAACCTCGGCACGCGGCAACAGGTCCGACTCAGCACCGTCAGGGTAACGCCGGGTATTACCAGACCCGCGATGGCAAAGGCGGGGCTGTCCGCGGCATTCAGCGCGAGTATCGCCAGTGCCAGACACAGCGCCAGCCCCGTGCGCGTGGTGCGCCGGCCCGTCATACATACGCCGCAGGCCAGCATCAGCATCACTACCCCCGCCAGCCCGTAGCTTCCCGCCGAAAACGGCAGCCAGGCCAGAACCACCATCAGGGAGAGCGGCCACGTGCGCGGCCCGTGCCGCTGCATCAGCGCCAGCGCCTGTCCGCTGACCGCAAAGGCAAACAGGATATTGCCCAGGTCCGGGCGCAGCCCGGCCAGTATCCAGCCGCCCTGCGCCACCCCGGCCCATATCCAGAGCCGGTTCAGGGCGCGCTGCTGAATCTGCGGATGGCGGGCGAGGTTCATGGCCCAGACCAGGCCAAAGAGCGGAAACGCTCCCCGACCGGCAAGACGCAGCCAGTCATTATCCAGTCCGCACAGCATGCTGATGTGGTCGGCCACCATCAGGAGGAGCGCCACGGTTTTGATAAGGTCGGTCTGGCCCGGCGTCCACACAAGCAGACGCTGCAGCCAGCAGTCGGCCACCACCACAAGGGGGAAAAGCGGATGGTTTTCAGCGCGCATATCAGTCGCCTCCCAGAGTCTTTTCACGCTCAAGGTCTCGCACCGTTTCGCGCTCCATCTGCTGCAGGCGGTCCCGCTGCACGCTCTCGCGCACCACCTGAGACACCGCCTCATCCCGGCGGCGTTCTTCCGGCGCATCCAGCAGCGTGAGGGGAGATGCCGGCGTTTCTTTTATCCGATCCATATCCCGCACCACATCCCGGACGGCGACGTCAGCCACTCCGGCCGGCCCGTCGCCGCTGCGGGCCATCTCGCGGACCGCCTCTTCGGCACGCTTATCCAGCTCCCGCTGCACCTCAGCCTCCCGGGCCTGCTGCGCCAGCACCTCCGGCGGAACCGTCTCTCCGGGCTGCGTACCGGTGCCGTCGGGCAGGCTGTCGGCCCAGACCCGACCGCCGGTAATGGCGCCGGGGTTCCACGGTCGCGCCTCACCTTCGAGCCGCACCACCACGCCGCTCTGCGGATTCTCCCGCGCGAGCCGCACGCCCTCTTCCATATCCCGCGCCAGCAGCGACTCGCCGTTACGGCTGGCCTGCAGGCCCGCAAACGCCGCGTCCCCGCTGCCCATCACCCGGCCTTCACCAGCGAGCCCCTTAAGCTGCCCGTCTCCGGACGTCAGGGCGCTCAGCCAGACGCCCGCCTGCCTGCCGTTGCGGTCGAAGGCCGGGAGCGCCACGTGCGGCTGTGGGTATTTACGCCCCGGCGAGATAAATTTCGCCATCGAGCCCTCGGGCTGCAGCCCGGCCTGGCGCAGCGCGGCGCGACCGGCAGGCACCTCACCCAGCGCTTTAGCCGTCGCCGTCAGGCGGGCGGCATTCGCGACGGCGCGGTCGCCACGCGGCTCGAGAATGTCATGCGCCGTACTTTTCGCCTGCGATTTTTCCATCGCGGCCACCCACTTATCCCGGTTGTCGGTATAAACCTGCGCGTTCTGCTTCATGCGGCTCAGCGCCACGTAGGCCGACTCGAAGCTCACCATCCGCTTACGTCCGCCGTCCGTGCCCTGCAGGGAGATGGAGAAGGGTTCGCTCGCACCCTGTGAGCCTTCAACGGTAACGGCATAGGCCAGGTCGATGTGCTGCTCTGCCTGCTCCGCTGACGGCGTGAGCGTGCGGGTCTGTTTTCCATCCGACAGCGTGACGCTGTCACCTTTTATCTCACTGACCGACCAGACGCTGTTGGCCACGAAGCCCCGCTCGTTGTCGCTTTTCGAAAAGCGCATCCGGTCGCCTTCCGACACGGTGATGGTGTCCTGACGGTAGAGCGTGACGCCCTCTGTCGCCGCCTGCGCGGGCGACAGGCTGCGGGTGTTGCCCTGCGTATCCTTCAGCGTCACCAGGTGCGCCTCCCCGTCCAGCGCCTCAATGCTGTAATACGTGCTGTCCAGCAGAACCAGGCTGTCGCGGGACGCCTCCCACGTTGCCATGCGCCTCAGCTCCCCGTCGCGGATATTGGCAGTAGTGAGAACCGGCAGCGTGACCTCTTTTTCGCCCACCTCGCCGGCATCCTGACGGGCGTCATGAATCATGGCGTTCACCTGGCGGCGGTCGGCGTTCAGGGCGGTGATAACGATGGTCTGCGCCTGCGCCTCCGGCGTACGCCCCGTGTAGTCCTTCACGATGGCCTCCAGCAGCGTCGCGGGCTCCCCGCCGGGCAGCAGGTCACCGGCCGCCACGGCTTTCGCGATGGCCTCCTCCCGTTCGCGGCTGAACTCCATGACCGAGCTGTCCGGCTGCCAGGCATCCGCCCTGCGCGGCACCTGTGCCGGCGCCACGCGCTCAATGGTCGTCAGGGCGCTGCCGATATCGCGGCTAATCAGGCTGTAGACGGCAGGTTTAAGCTCCGGCGTCTGGCGGACAATCTCCTGCATCACCGCCACGTCAATGGCGCTGCGCTTCTGCAGCAGGCGGAAGGGCTGGCCCGGGGCAATGGACTGCAGCTGGTCGGTATCGCCGCTGGAGACCGCGCGTCCCCCGCCCCCGGCAATCAGGCTGTACGCCTTCGCCATGTCGGCGTTACCGACCATCGAGCTTTCATCCACGAGAAACAGGACGTTGCTGAAGTCCGGTCGTTCGCCGCCGCGCAGCTGCTGCTGCGTGTCGTGAATAAAGGCCGCCAGCGTCTGCGTTTCGGGTACGCCCGCATCTCGCATCTCGCTCACCGCCCGGTGGGTGGGGGCCACGCCGATAACCCGCGGCTGCTCCCGTTCCGGCAGCGTGCCGATGGCCGACATGACCGCCCGGAACTGAGTGGTCTTACCCACGCCCGCGTAGCCCTGCACCAGGGTAAAGCGGTCGGGGGATTCAAGTATCATGCGCGTGGCGTTCCGCTGCCCGTCGGTCAGGCCCGCCAGCTGCGCGTCCGGAACCTTATCCATCAGCGGGGTGACGGCCTCCTTTCCCTCCAGAACGTGGCGGAGGATACTTTTCTCCGCATTGTACGACTGGCGTGAGACCAGCAGCTGCAGGCCGTTTCCAGGCGATACCGGCACCGACAGCAGGGCGCCGCTGCGTATCTGCCGGTCCGCCTCCTTTTCGATGACCTGCAGGCTGAGGCTGTCCTGCTCAAATTCTTTCGCGGCGGCCATCAGCTGCGGCTTCGTGAACGCCAGGCCGTTCCCCTCCAGCACCGGAATGGCCAGGTGGATGGCCTGCTGCTCCGGCGTGTGCAGCCCGGCCTTCTGGTGCGCCAGGGCATCATCGAGCCTGTCATGCCCCGCCGCATCCTTAATCTGTTCAGACACGACGCTCCAGGCAGACTGACGCGACAGCTTCTCCGTCGTTTTCTGCGCCGTCTGCGCGGAATAGAGCTGCACCGCCCTGCCGCTGAGCGCCAGTTTGTTCAGCGTGGTGTTATCCAGCTCGCGCTGCGACAGCGAGGCAAAGACCGTGGCGCTGTCGCTCACCGAGCGGCCCGGCGACTCCACCCAGCCCTGCCCCACCTTCGCGGCGGTAAACGGGCTGTCGCCGGCGGGCAGGACCACGTCCGCCTTACGCCCCGGCAGGCTGACGATGATCCCCGCCTCCCCGAGCGCCTTAACGGTCACCGTATCGCCTCCCCTGAGCCGCGTCCCCTGCGCCTGACCCAGCACTGCCAGACGGTCGCCTTCGGCCACCTGCAGCGTGCCGGTGCGGTACAGCGACCAGCTGCTGTTGAGTTCAGACAGGCGGGTCACCCGCGTCTCACCCTGGGCGTTGCGCAGCGTCAGGCTGTTGTTGCGGCCCGTCACGCGGTCAATGACAAAGCGTTCCCGGCTGCGTGCTTCGGCATTCCAGCGCTCCATGACCATCCCCTCCCGGTAGTGGTCGCGCACCTGCTGATGGCGGCTGTCGAGCCAGACCGGCTCCAGCGTAGTGATACTGACCTCCCGCTCGCCCAGCACCTTTTCCGCCTTAAGCGCCTCGCGGACTACGCCTGCGAGCACCGCCTGCTCGCGCGGACCGGTGACCTGCGCCACGCTGTGTTCACCTGCGCGGACGCTTCGGGCAAAGTCAGCGGCCAGGCGGTCATACCGCTGCCGCCGGTCAGGCTCGCTGATAACCGAGACCTGCGTCTTCTCACCGCCCTGCCACGCGAGCGTGCTCACTCCCGCCTCCTTCATGACGGTCAGGGCGCTGCCGGTCCCGGTGCGCTGGCCGCTGTCGGCTATCAGCAGCTGGACGTTATGGCGCAACGCGCCGTCGAGCAGCGTGAGGGTTTCTTTCAGGGTCAGCTTCTCCCCCTGGTCCACAATCAGCGTGCTGCCGGGCGTAAAGGTCATGCCCTCCGTCAGCCCCCGCCTGTCGGTGATATGCTCGCCGCTGAGGCGCTCATCCTGCATAAGGGCGCTGCGCGAGCGCCTGTCGGCGGCGATAATCTGCACGTCACGCCCCTGTTCGCGCGCCATCATCGTCAGCTCCGCCACGCGCTCACGCTGACCGGCCGCCCCGCCCTGACCCGAAATGATCGCCACGGGCGGACGGTCCTGGGCCAGAACGCTCACGGCATCACTGTATGACCGGCTGCGGGGCACGCTTTTATCCGGAAAAATGTCAGCCTGCCCCGTCCGCTGTAAATCGCGGGTCATCGCTGACACCGACAGCTCGTCCAGCACGTGGATGTTCGAGGTAAACAGCCCCTTCTCTTTATCCAGCGGGATGAGCTGCTCATTTTTTATCGCCGCATCGATGCCGTCACGCGCCATCTCCACCATGCCCGACCGCGCGGGCAGCTGCCCGAGGGTGGTGGTCAGCAGTTCGGAATACGTGAACCGCGCCCGCCGGTCGCTCAGCATCGCGATGGCCTGCCCGACGCTGCTGTTAATATCAATGGCTTCAGGCGTCGTTGCGGGAATATTCCCCTGCACAACCCGCAGGTCTGCCGCCTCACGGTAGGCTTTAATGTCAAACCCCGTCTCTTTCAGGGTCTGCATCCACTCGGCCATGCGCTGTTCGGGGTCAACCTTCTGCTTCGACTGGCGGGTATCGAGCGCCGCCACGTCGCGGTACTTCAGGGACGCGTCATCCCCGACCGCCTCGCTGATGGTCCTGCTGCGGCTGGAATACGGCTCCGTCGGTACGCCCTTCAGCTCCCACATGCCGTGTTTGCCGACCGTCCCAGTCTCATAGCCCATCGCCGCGACGTCATCCTTCAGCGCGGCACGATACAGGCGGCCAAAGGCAATCTGGTTGGCGTAGATATTCTCAATAAACCCGGTTTTACCCACTTTGTCGCTGCTGAGCGTGCGCCACTCATCGCCATGCTGAGTGGCATTGGCCACCACGGCGTGGGTATGCAGCTGCGGCTCCTGGTCGCGGCTGGTATCGTGGTTAAACAGCGCCATCACCAGGTTGCCGGTCAGCTGCGTCTCGCTCCTGCCCTCCGTCATAACCCGCGTGGAGGCCATCGCCTCTATCTGCTTAATGGCGGTCTCCACCGCGCGGTTGTGGGCCTCAATAAGACGCTTGTCACCACCGAGCATGGCCATCACGGAGACACTTTTGGGCGCAGAGAAGGTGAAGTCGTAGCCCGGACGGTGTTTGTTCGCCCCGTCCTGAGTCCGGCTGAGATCACTGCCGTCCGGCAGGCGTCCCTCCAGAACCTTCGTAAAGACCTTCTGGTCCACCCCGCCGCTGAGCCCCAGCGCTTCAGCCCCTTTTCCGGCCCAGCGCTCGCCCATACTGCCGATAACGTAGTAGTTGTCCTTGTCGGTGTAATAATTGCCCGCGCTGCCGGCGGATTTTACCGATCCGATGCTCATCATCAGATGTATCCTCCCGGCTCAAGATCCTTTTCAGGCGCCCGGTGAACGTTGATGTTCACTTCTTCACGACGCTGCCTCTCCTGAGGAGACAGTTCGTCCTGCTCCGCCTGCCACGCCTCCCATGCCGCCATATCCACCACCTCACCGCTTTCACTGATGCCGGGCGGCAGCTGCTCAGCCTCTTCCGCCTTTGTCTTCAGCTCAGGCTCCACGCCGCCTGCGCCTCCTGCACCCGCTACGGATGCCGAAGCGGATGTGGTGTCTGCAGCACGGGGCGCAGGCGCCAGCTGCTGTGGCTGCTGTGGCTGCTGTGGCTGGCCAGCATTCTCCGCACCGCCCTCTGGCGCGATAACGTCTGCATCCGGTTCAAAGAGCATGGCGATGCTGCGGGATTCATGCTCACGTGCAGCCAGCGCGGCATTCAGGCGTTCCTCCGCTTTCCCGTCGATGGTGCGCGGAATGAATTCCGGTGCCACCTTTGGACGCTGCTGATACTTCAGCGCCATCTTCACGGCAGGATACGGTCCGGGAAGCGTGACGTAGCAGGAGAGATCCGGCAACGTCTGGACGTCGGAGTAACTCACCAGGGTGACGCGCTCCATGTCCTTGCCGACCGAAGTACCGTCGCGTACCGGGTCCACGCCGTAGGAATACTGCTCGGACGCCTTGAGGATTTCTTTTTCACCGATTTCGCCGGCGGCGAACTCGGCGATATTGCGCGACGGCGAGCGGAAGAAGGCACGGGTGTTCAGCACGTCGAACAGTGTTTCCGCCGGCTTCTGCCCATAAATATCTTCCAGCTGGGCGTAGGACTGAATGCCAATGACGTAGCAGCCGCCAAACTTACGCGCCTCCGGCAGGATCTCAACCAGGTCCGGCAGCTTGTGCAGGGTAGGCAGCTCGTCGGCGAAGATCCACACGCGGCGGTTACGGTTTTCCCCCATCGCCAGCAGCCCGCGAATGGCGATGGACAGCCACATGGAGATAACCGGCTTGAGGGAAGCGTGGGTGTCAGCATTGGAGGAGATAAACAGCCAGCCGTTTTTACCATCCTCACGAACGCCGCGCATCCAGTCGCGTATGGTGAATGACTCGCCGTTATTTTCGATGCCCTGGAGGTAGCGGATGGCCTTGACGTAGTTGGTCAGCACGGCGCGGATGGAGATGGCCGTTTTCTCGATTTTCTCTTCCACCAGGTTCGCCGCCGGGGAGTTTTTCAGATACGAGCGCAGCTTCTCAATCTTGATGGAAAGCAGCGTGTCGACCAGCTTGCTGTAGCTGCGGTCCTTGTCGTTGCGCATCAGATAAGCGGCTTCGGCAAAGATGGTACGTCCCGACCCCTGCCAGAAGGGGTCTTCCTTCGTGCCCATAGGAATAAGCGTGTTGGAAACGTTGTCGAAGTCAGGCTGCGTCAGGCACTCCCGCCACAGGTCCCATGCGGCGCAGCGCGCATCCAGCGGGTTAAGGATTTTATCCGTGGCCGGATCATAGTAGCTTTTGACGAACTCACAGGAGCGGTCATACACGATGACCATATCGCCACGCTGGCGGGCGTAGTTCATCAGACGGCGGATAACTTCTGATTTACCGGCCCCGACGGTACCGTGCAGACAGAAGTTCTGGATCTCCGAGTCCTTAATAAGCGGCAGCTCACCGATTTTGATGTCGGATGCGAGACCGTCGCGCCTGAGCATTTTCGCCACCGCTTTCGGGTCATCAGTCAGCTGGCGCCCCCCCGTTATCTCGTCCTCACTCTGCTGTTTACCCTGATGGCCCAGAATCCAGGTGGTGACAAAGAAGGTAATAACACACACCACGGCCGCGATGATGGCGGCAAGAATAAAGGCCGTCCAGACCTGGTCTGCGCACCACTGGATATATTTGTCCTGCAGTATTTGCTGCGCGTTGTACTTCAGCTCATGGCCGTAATAACGGATGGTATAGACAGGCTGGGACCTGAAAATATCGCGCATAGGGGCAAGCGTCTGGCACCAGTACCAGACCATGCCGTTGACGAACGTCTGCCACGAAAGCTTCACGGTCAGCGTCAGGGCGACGATGACCCCAAAGAGAATAACGAGGCAGTACAAAATGATGTTGGCGATCTGGCTGAACATGCGGATGCGCATGCTCGCGATCTGACCGCCCTGGGTCATATCCTTGGCATTGAAACTCATGATGTCGGTCCGGTGATGTGTGCCGTCACACTGGCGGCAAAGGCAAAGTATTCCGGCGTTGCCGGCCCCCCTTTATGACCGCACAAAGAATTTGTGCAGCTATAAAGCGTTAGCGTTGAAAAACGTGAGGTTGCTGTCAGATAAACAGGACGGCGGGTCCGCCCTGTCGGCACCCGTCAGAGAATGTTTGCGACGGATTTGGCCAGCTGGTCTTCCAGAACAGGCTGTGCTTCAGTGAACTTCAGATTGACCTTGTTCGCGTTAGATACGATACGGGTCTGGTATTTGTGCTGATTTCCCTGCTCTGAGCTGGTCTGAATTTTAGAGCCGGAAGTGCCCTGGCGCAGCGCGGCAACATTGTCGGTGGTGACAACAGCCTTCGTACGCTCGGCAATCTGCACGTCGGTGATCATGGTGTAGTTGATATCCTCAACCATGGCGTCCGCCGCCATGCCAATAAGCCCGGAGGCGAGACCCACACCCAGCGTGGCGCCCGCAGAGCTGGAGTTGTATGCCGTAATACCCGCCCCCAGCGCCGCCCCTGCCGCTGCGCCCTCATAACCACGACTCAGCCAGCTCTGGGCATCACGCAGATCCATTTTATCGGCTTTGAGCACGTTGGCCTGAATCCAGTAATAGGATTTATCCGGAGAGGAGACGACCTGATAGCCTTTGGCTTTAAGCGCGTCAGCGACCTTAGCCTGTAGCCCGCTCATGTCCTTGTCTGAGGTATTTTTGATCTGCAGATAAACGGTACGTTCCGAGGAAGGCTCCAGCCAGATGGTTTCACTCATCTGAGTTTTAACTTCAAGGTTACGCTTCTTGATTGCTGTGCTCATCGCGCCACAACCTGAAAGAGCCAGAGTGGAACTGACCAGAGCAATCATCATTATTTTTTCATTTTCATAAAAATTTCCTT
>NZ_MAYS01000364.1 GCF_001756855.1 Candidatus Erwinia dacicola
CCGCTCACGCCACAGGCGTGTTACGTTCATGCGGTATGCAAATTCATCATTGCCCCATTGAGTGACACAATTAATGCCACTGCCGCAATTGGCCAGAATATGAGACGGAACAGGCAGGTGCCCTTGTCTGTCCAGATGTGACGGCGTAACGCGCCATTAATGCGGCGCAACGACCAGACAGCATCATACTCGTTTTCAAAATGCATCAGTGTCGTATGCCCGATGGGGCTGTCTGCTACAAGGGAATAGATCCCATTGTCGTCCCGGTTGAGTGTAAACGCCACACCGGACAACAGCAGCAATACCGTTTTACTGACTGTTGCCATGCCGCCGAAACGCAGCAAAAGGGTGGATTTGGTGATGGAAATTTTCAATTCAATACCCCCTAGAATTCGTCGAATGGTGCTGGCTCAGCGGAAGCGGGCGGAGTTGCCTGTGCTAACTGCGCTTTCGGTTCTGTGTTGTTTATGTCAGCCGTTACCTCCGGTGAGTTAACCGGCTCATGGTTGTAATATCAGATGTCGTGCCAGTGCGTCATACAGAAGAACCTGCCATTTAGGGAGTTTGAAAACAGGGCATTGTGTTTCTCCTGTGGCGGCGAGTTCACGCTCAAGTCCGTTAGCTTCTGCCCGCACTGTAGCGGCCAGAGCCTGATATGCCGGGGTTTTGTGTGCCTCGGTTTTAAGCCATGTTTCGGTCTGGCTGAATGCAATGATGCCTGCCCCTTCGACGAACTGTTTACCTCGACCGACGCTGGATAGCGCCATCCAGAGCGGCCTGTCCAGCCCTTTCAGCCAGCGAAATTGTGCAGGCGGTAGCGACAAATCAGCATCAAGCAGGGCGTACAGGCAGGTGCGGGTGCTCCGATAGCCCTTAACCCACACCTGAAAGGCAAGGCGTTCATTGTCTTCCTGAGCGCCGGTCAGCACCGCTTTCACTTCATCCATCACCGGTGCAAATACCGGAAAACCGTCTTTCGACTCCAGACAGGACAGATTGAGTTTATCGAAAAGCTGTTGAGCGAACGGACGGTCATTGTGAACCCTAACCCGGTAGAAAGCGGCGGCCAGCGCAGCTTCATAAGGTTTGAAGTGAAGGTTGCCATTTTTGAAACTGTCAAAATTAATCTGCTGGCGAAAAATTTTTTGGGCGCGGCGTTTGCGAAACAATCTAGAGCGGGGTATTAGGCGACAATTACTCTGACCTGTTTGTA
>NZ_MAYS01000365.1 GCF_001756855.1 Candidatus Erwinia dacicola
GAGCAGCAGGAGCAGCAGGAAATTAGCGCACGTGAAAACGAAGAGGATGGATTGTAAAGAGGGCATTTGACCCCATATTTTATTTTTCGCCTGCGCCGTGGCGAAGGAGAGTCAGGGCGCTGTTTAATGTTCTGCCTCAGTTTGCACTCATCAATGCAAGCATCAGGACGATTTTTTGGTATAATTCATCTACTTAACTCCGGCTTATAGGACGAACTGTGAAATATTTGCTGATTTTTTTAGTGGTTCTAGCGATTTTCGTCATCTCTGTCACTCTTGGCACCCACAACAATCAGGTGGTGACCTTTAACTACCTGCTGGCACAGGGCGAGTTCCGAATTTCTACGCTGCTGGCATCGCTGTTTGCGGTCGGTTTTCTACTGGGCTGGGCAATTTGCGGCCTGTTCTGGCTGCGCGTGCGGGTTTCGCTGGCGCATGCTGAGCGTAAGCTCAAACGAATTAAGCAGCAGCTGGGTACGGCTGAAAGCAACGTGACATTGTCACAGTATCCTGCCGTCAAGGAATAATACTTCATGCTAGAGCTGCTCTTTCTGTTACTTCCCATCGCCGTCGCTTATGGCTGGTACATGGGGCGCAGAAGTGTGCAACAGGATAAGCAACAGAAAGCCAGCCGCTTGTCACGTGATTATGTCACTGGGGTGAACTTCCTGCTTTTTAACCAGCAGGACCAGGCTGTTGACCTGTTTCTCGACATGCTAAAAGAGGATAGCGGCACGGTTGAAGCACACCTAACCCTCGGTAACCTTTTCCGTTCGCGTGGCGAAGTTGACCGCGCAATTCGTATCCACCAAGCACTGATGGAAAGCGCTTCTCTGACCTACGATCAACGCCTGCTGGCGATTCAACAGCTGGGTCGTGACTATATGGCTGCCGGTTTTTACGACCGCGCGGAACAGATGTTTGGTCAGCTGATCGATGAAACTGATTTTCGCGTGAGCGCTCTGCAGCAGCTGCTGGTGATCCATCAGGCAACCAGCGACTGGCCTAATGCGATTGAAATCGCTGAGCGGCTGGTGAAGTTGGGTAAAGATCGCCTGCGCATGGAAATCGCCCATTTCTACTGCGAGCTGGCGCTGCAGGCAATGGGCAGTGATGACCTTGACCGTGCAATGAACCTGCTGAAAAAAGGGAACTCTGCCGATTGCAACAGCGCCCGCGTCTCTATCATGATGGGGCGCATTTATATGGCGAAAGGCGAGTACGCGAAAGCGGTAGCGCACCTGCAGCGGGTTATCAAGCAGGACAAAGAATTGGTGAGCGAGACGCTGGAAATGCTTGAAAGTTGTTATCAACACATGGAGCAACCGCAGGCGTGGGCCAACTATCTGAGTCGCTGCGTCGAAGAGAACACCGGGGCGTCAGCCGAGCTTTACCTTGCTGGCATCCTCGATCGGGAAGAGGGCGCGGAAGCCGCGCAAACCTACATCACCCTTCAGCTTCAGCGGCATCCAACCATGCGGGTGTTCCATCGTCTGATGGACTTTAATTTACAGGAAGCTGAAGATGGCCGTGCGAAAGAGAGCCTGATGGTGTTGCGTGAGATGGTGGGCGAACAGATCCGCACCAAGCCACGCTATCGCTGTTATAAATGCGGGTTTACCGCCCATGCGCTTTACTGGCACTGTCCGTCCTGCCGCGCTTGGTCATCAGTCAAACCTATTCGCGGGCTGGACGGCCATTAGTTCTCTTAACAATCTGTCAGGAACTGAACTCCTGATTGTCTGGATATCGATCCCTGCTATGTAGAGGCTGCCCCATTCCCACCCGAATGAGATGTTCAAGCCGGAAGTGAAGCGTGTCGCGGTGCGCGGCGAAGTCAGGGGCTTCAATAATCGATATTTCAGCACGGAGCTGGCGACGGTTGAAGGTGAAGAGGTTCGCGTCTGCTTTGATATTCATGATCCGCACAGCGTCATTGTGCGTCGTATGGATGGCTCCTGGGTGTGCGATGCCATCTGGGACGGCAACAAAGTGGATGCATTCCCTAAACCGTATGTTGAAGCACTCTAGGAAAAACGCACCAAACGCCGCCGTGAGCGCGTTCTGGCTAAGCTGTGCGAGATTGAGGCGGAGAGCACGCCAGTGCTTGAGCATAAACAGGATAGTGTTATTCCGCTGGTGCTGCCGGGATCGGCTGGTGATGATTTTGATGATGAAGATGATGGACTTGTATTCACCTCGGCGGCACAGTGCCTCCGGGCAATGGGTGAAAAATAAGGGGTATAAAATGAGACAGGCAATTATTGATAAAGAACCAGAAGTAATTGAATACACTGTTATGCAGCATGGCGTTATCGAAATTGAGGGGCTTAAATATCTGGCAGCTCCACTTGCCACCCTTGATGGTTAAGAGATTGAATCGCCTCTTCTGAGAGCGCCCAACCATGAATGTCAGAACGAACTATCCCTTTGATGCTGCGGTTGTTCGTAGGTTTAGGTATGAAAATGCAGTTTTTGTCGTGTTGTTAACCGGAAAGCCATTCTTCAGGCACACTGATCCGGCTCAGGCATCCGCAGCCATCGCTTTTTCTCCATTCCCGGCTTCTCCGGCTTTTTCCGCGTCTGCATCTGCAGGGCTTCATACACCAGAGGCAGCAGCGATCCCCGTTTACGGTTGGCCAGAAAGCCGGAGTAGCGCACCATCTTAAAATGCCGCGCTGGAACGTGGCTGATATAGCGCCCGAT
>NZ_MAYS01000366.1 GCF_001756855.1 Candidatus Erwinia dacicola
GCGGCCCGCTGCACATAATCAGGCAGCGTTCCGGCGACAGAAGCGTCGGCAATAAACTCGACCGCCTGTTTGCGCTTCATGCTGAGACCGCCGTTTTCGCTGTTGTCCATAAGGCGTAACACCTCCTGAACCAGCACCATCCGCGCATCGCCGACTGCTTTCTGGCTGTCGGTCAGCTCGCGCAGCTTCTTCTCCTGCAGGGCCGGACATTTACGATATAACGCCAGCTCGCGCTGCACTTTCTCACCACCGGCTCCCGTGACCAGCTCACTGGTGGTGGTCGCCCTGGCCGGAAGGGAAGCAGACTGTGCCAGCAGCTGACGCGCCATGCGGGCCTGAACAGCTTCACGTGCGGCGTCCGGCAGACAATCAACGTGATACTCGAAAGCTTTAGTGCCCTGACGGCGGCGGCGCAGCGAATCATTACCTCCGGTCAGCTTATCCAGTTTGTTACGAATGTTATGTCCCATGCTCGGCATACCAGGCAGGGATAAGCATTCCTTAGCGATTAACCAGACAGACATCTCACTCATGCCCTCCGATCACGCGCTCTGGCGATTATCTGCGCTGTAACGATTTGGCCAGATCACATCTGGAGAAAGCCCGATTTTTTGTGCGATGAGATGCTCATATCTTGAAACGTGGCGATAAAACGCGTTACGCAGGGAGCCAGCACCAATTCCCAACTCAGCTTCCAGGACTGGCACGCTGAAACCCGCTTTTTTGAGCGCTGCGATGATGAGGTCGCTGGGCCAGTCCTGACCGGGAGTAACGAAGACATGGGTCAGATCTTGTTTAGGAAACTGCATTGTGTGATCCTCTCAGGTTTATCCAAACCGATAATCTAAAACGATTATCAACTTCGTTAAAATATACGATCACAAAAAACCGAATGCAATGATTTTTCGTTAATTTATTCGAGGTGTTTTTCGATGCGAGGATTAGACTATGAATTCAATTAGTTACAGAGGAAAAACCGCAGACAAGGCAAAAGACCGTGAACAGTTTTTTGTCCGGTATGGAATAAACCGCTTTTCAGACAGGCTGAAAGAGGCCATGAAAACAGCAGGGATTCCCAGCAACAACCAGCTTGCAAAGGACACTGAACTATCAGAGGCCACCATAAGAAAGTATCTGAAAGGTGCAACATTCCCAACGCTTGATCGACTGGCCTTGCTCGCCGGTGCATGTGGCTGCTCTCTGGCCTGGTTAGCAAGTGGGGATAGTGGTACTGAAAGTAATGCGAAAAATAAAGACGAGAAACTCAAATATAATAACGATACAAGGGTGTCCGAGGTTGAGAACATTTTGTCTTATCTTACGCATGAGCAAAGAGTGAAGTTTTTAAGGGTCATTTATACAAAGGGTATTGCAGCCATACTAAGCCTTGATGATGCATTTGACGCACAGTTTCTGGCACTTCCCGACTCAGAGAAGGAACGCCTACTGGCCTTGCACGAAGCTAAAAAAGGGGGATCTGAAGGCAGTGAGGTAAACAGCAAGGATAGCCTAGCTCAGGAAGCTAAGCGGGCAGGTTAAGTTAAGTAAGCGTAGACAGCCTCTTGCTGTCAGATGTAATGCATAATTTTTATGAGGTTATTGAGTTCGGCCAACTTTCTTAGCTGCCTGCTTAAATGAAAATCAAAAACGATTTAAACGCAGTTCAAACTCACACAAGCGACAATCATTCGAGTATCAAATACCGTTCAAAAAAATCATTTTTAAGTCATTTTTTCGCGACAAGTATCAAACCCCCGATTTCGACCAATGCCGCGCCAGTCAAAGGCTGTCGGCTTGCTTGGGGCATGCACGATCAGTATCA
>NZ_MAYS01000367.1 GCF_001756855.1 Candidatus Erwinia dacicola
CCCACCGTATTCGCAGCCATCCAGGTTGACAGCCAGCGCTGAAGCGTTGGCACGCTGACCCCGGCGCGGGTGGCACCCTTGCGGGCGTTGGCGATATCGGCGGCCCGCTGCACATAATCTGGCAGCGTCCCGGCGACAGAAGCGTCGGCAATAAACTCGACCGCCTGTTTGCGCTTCATGCTGAGACCGCCGTTTTCGCTGTTGTCCATAAGGCGTAACACCTCCTGAACCAGCACCATCCGCGCATCACCGACTGCTTTCTGGCTGTCGGTCAGCTCGCGCAGCTTCTTCTCCTGCAGGGCCGGACATTTACGATATAACGCCAGCTCGCGCTGCACTTTCTCGCCACCGGCTCCCGTGACCAGCTCACTGGTGGTGGTCGCCCTGGCCGGAAGGGAAGCAGACTGTGCCAGCAGCTGACGCGCCATGCGGGCCTGAACAGCTTCACGTGCGGCGTCCGGCAGACAATCAACGTGATACTCGAAAGCTTTAGTGCCCTGACGGCGGCGGCGCAGCGAATCATTACCTCCGGTCAGCTTATCCAGTTTGTTACGAATGTTATGTCCCATGCTCGGCATACCAGGCAGGGATGAGCATTCCTTAGCGGTTAACCAGACAGACATCTCATGCCCTCCGATCACGCGCTCTGGCGATTATCTGCGCTGTAACGACTTGGCCAGATCACATCTGGTGAAAGCCCGATTTTTTGTGCGATGAGATGCTCATATCTTGGAACGTGGCGATAAAACGCGTTACGCAGGGAGCCAGCACCAATTCCCAACTCAGCTTCCAGGACTGGCACGCTGAAACCCGCTTTTTTGAGCGCTGCGATGATGAGGTCGCTGGGCCAGTCCTGACCGGGAGTAACGAAGACATGTGTCAGATCTTGTTTAGGAAACTGCATTGTGTGATCCTCTCAGGTTTATCTAAACCGATAATCAAATCAGGCTATCGGATGCATTTAAACTTAATCCAATAAAAAACCGATGTCAAATTTATATTTGGTTTTTTATTGGAGGTTGCCATTTAGAAGAATTTAATGGGAAGTGCTTTTATGTCAGATAGTTACAATGAAAAAACCGCTGAAGATCAAAAAAACCGTGATCGGTTTTTTGTTACCCACAGAATAAACCGTTTCGGAGAGCGTCTTAAGTCAGCTATGGAGGCTAAAGGGATTTCATCGAATGTTAAAATGGGGGAAACATGTGGCATGTCAGACACTGTCATTCGCAACTATCTGATAGGTAAGACATATCCAACGCTTGATAGGTTGAGTACTTTAGCTTACGTGGTAGAGCGCTCCCCGGCTTGGCTTCTTTCTGAGATTGATGACGTAAGCGAACCCCACCTCGAATCCGAATATAAAACAGATGCTGGGAATAATTATCATGCAAACCAGGAGGGTGGAGTGCTTCAATTGTTGAATGAGACCCAAAAGGCTCTGCTTTCCGATGCAATCCTAAACTACGGTGTATCTGGCATCATTTCGGCGCTTAACGGCATGTCTGCCATAGACGAGTTTCTACGAATTCCTGAAAGCGACAGAGAGCGCGTGCTGCGCCTCTATAAGCAGATTAAAGAGGGGGATTCTGAGGGGGATCAAGAGCCAGCACCAGGCGACCCGCTAGCAAACCACCAGCAGGCTGGCTAAGTAAGCGTAGACAGCCGCTTGCTGTCAGATGTAATGCATATTTTTTTAGAGGTTATTGAGTTCGACCAACTTTCTTAGTCGCCTGCTTAAACGAAAATCAAAAGCGATTTAAACGCAGTTCAAACTCACATAAGTAGCAATCATTCGAGTATCAAATACCGTTCGAAAAAATCAGTTTTGAGTCATTTTTTCGCGACGAGTATCAAACCCCAGATTTCGACCAATGCCGCGCCGTAAAAGGTTGGCGGCTTGCTTGAGGCATGCACGATCAGTATCAAAATGATTACCCCCCCATATGCTGTATCCTACAGCGCCACAGCGCCTGCCGATATCTACGGCTGGTATAGGGGCTGCCCTGGTCGCTGTGGAACGCCACGTCTGTTGGCTTACCCCGAAGC
>NZ_MAYS01000368.1 GCF_001756855.1 Candidatus Erwinia dacicola
CCATCCTTCCAAATTTACACCACGTCCTAAGACTCTACCGTCACAGAGATGATGGACGAAGCGGAGGCGGAGGTGCTGGCGTACTTCGGGTTCCCGGGAGCGCACCGGGTGAAAATCCACTCCACGAACACGCTGGAGCGCCTGAATAAAGAGGTGAAGCGGCGTTCCGACGTGGTGGGTATCTTCCCCAACGAAGAGAGCATAACCCGGCTTCTGGGTGCGGTGCTGACGGAGCAGAACGAAGAATGGCTGTTGCAGAACCGCTACCTGCCGCAGCACAGCATGGCGGAGATAGAGCAGACCGCTGAAAACGATGTGATCGAGGCGCTGCCACTCAGCGCTTAACAGACATATTACCGGACCGGAAGGCTGGATCTGAATTTACACCACCTTGACGGACTCGACCTGAACCGCATGGTGACTTCATTAAAATAGTTGAATCTCAATTATCTCTACCAAAGCGGACTGCACAGGTAATGATGCAGGCATCACTCAAATATCTTTCCCCAAAACTTGAATCAAAAGCGCAAGCGCTTGCGCTTTTGGGAAAGACAAAACTCTTTGAGTTGATGACCGAAAATGATGACGACCTGGTCGAATTGGCTGATGGCGGCACTGTTGCCGGTATGACACTTGACGATATCGATCGCATGACCAGCCGTGAACTGAAAGCTGCATTGCGCGAAGCCCGCGAAACCAACGCAGCACAACAGCGCGTGCTCGCCGACAAAAATGAAAAAATCGACTCTCTCTCCACCAAACTGGAGAAGAAATCCCGTATCCAGCCACCCAAGCCCGACGAAGAGGTGAAGAAACTGCGGGCTGCAGTAACAGCATTATCCACCGAAGCGGAATCAGCCATCACCGTTCGCCTGTTCAGCGCCTTTGAAACTCTGTGTGCATACTGCGCGGAAAAGCAGATTGATACGCCCAAAGATTTTATGGCCGGGCTTGTTTGTGAGCTGGAATATGCTGCCCGCAGCCTTCGCTCGACCTTTGACCTTCCAGATACACCGACAGGCAACGCTGCACCAGCCTGGCTGACTGAACCAGTACCTGAGATTGACCGGCAGGAGGCGTAACCGATGAGCGCCGCCCTGACTGAACGACTGGTTTCTGTTGCCCGCGCGGCACGTGACGCGGGGCATGGAAAGCGCGGTGCGGTATATGACGCCGCCTGCGCTGAACTGGGTCTCTCCCGCGCCACACTACTACGCAAGCTGAAGGCGGTATCTGTGACTGATAAACGTAAAAAACGCACTGATGCCGGGCGCAGCGCACTGAGCCGCGACGAAGCCGCAATGATATCTGCAACCCTGCGTGAAGCGACCCGTAAAAACGGCAAGCGCCTGTATTCCATCGCCGATGCGGTGGAGACCCTGCGCACCAACGGCTTTATCTCCGCAGGCAGAACGGATGAAGAAACCGGCGAGTTCTTCCCGCTGTCTGAGGACACCATCAGCCGCGCCCTGCGTAACTACGGCCTGCACCCGGAACAGCTGGACGCACCTGCACCGTCTTCGGAGATGGCCAGCCTGCACCCAAACCATGTCTGGGAAATTGATGCTTCACTCTGCACCCTTTATTACCTGAGCAATGGCCACAAGGGATTACAGGTGATGGACAGCGCGAAGTTCTACAAGAACAAGCCTGCCAATATTGCCCGTATCGCTAGTGACCGCGTGTGGAGTTATGAGATCACCGACCACACCAGCGGCTGGATTTACGTTGAGTACGTGATGGGCGCGGAATCCGGTGAGAACCTTTGTTCTGTACTTATCAACGCCATGCAGGAGCGCGGTGGCGCGGATGCGCTGCACGGCGTGCCGAAAATACTCTACCTCGACCCCGGCTCGGCGAATACCGCTGGTATGACTAAAAACCTGTGTCGATCGCTGGGCATCAACCTGATAGCGCACAAGCCGCATAACGCCCGTGCGACTGGCCAGGTGGAAAAAGCCCGCGACATAATCGAACGCAAGCTTGAGCCTGGGCTGAAGTTCCAGCCGGTCAACAGCCTGGAAGAGCTGAACGCACTGGCCGTGAAATGGCGAAGCCACTTTAACGCGACGGCAGTTCACAGCCGCCACCGTAAAACCCGCACGGATATCTGGCTGAGAATTACCGCCGATCAACTTCTGAAAGCGCCAATCGCTGAAGTGTGTAGAGAGCTGGCAGTGGCCGCGCCGGAAAGCCGCAAAGTGACATCAAAGCTGCGGGTACCGTTCCGGGGCATCGAGTACGACGTCTCTGCGGTGCCGGGCGTGATCGTTGGCGAAAAGCTGATGATTACCCGCAATCCATGGCGCACCGATGCCGCACAGGTTGTGCTGACGGGGGAAGACGGCAACGAAATGTTCTTCCTCGTTGACGAGGTTAAAAAGAACGAGTTTGGCTTTGCTGAAAGCGCAGCAGTCTTTGGCGAAAGCCATAAAGCCGTGGCGGACACCCCGGCGCAGACAGCGGCAAAAGAGATTGAACAGCTTATCACCGAAACAGATAACGCCACTGATGCAGCAGCGGCACGTAAAGCGAAGGCACTGCCCTTCGGCGGCAGGCTTGACCCTTACAAGCATATCGACGACGCCACGCTGCCGACCTATATGCCGAAGCGCGGTCAGGCTTCAGACGTTCGCGGGCCGCGTATAGAGCAGCGTCCGCTGCCCCATGTTGAGGCGGCGAAAGCCCTGCGCGAGAAGTTCACTGCAAGTGGGCACAAGTGGACGCCGGAGCACTACCGCCAGTTAACGGCACAGTACCCGGATGGCATACCGGAAGTTGCGCTGGATGAGGTGATGGTCACCCTGACCACACCGGCCCGCAGCAGCGTTATCAGCATCGTTAACGGCAACTGAGGAGGAAGACATGCTGGTACTGAAGCAACAACTTAAAGCGGCAAAACTGCCGCAGGCCGAAGTCGCCAGAAAACTGGCGGTATCTGAAGCCACCCTGGCCCAGATTGTTAACCACAATCAGTGGCCGCGCACCAATGCTGGCGAAGTACGCCAGCGCCTGACGACGTATCTGGTCTCAAAGGGGATTGATACTGCGAAGAGTTTTGATGCTGTGCAGGGCGCAGCCACGCCCCGCACGGCGGGCATTATCAATAAAACCAACCTCAGTGAGGAAGAGAATATGTTACTCAAAAAGCAGGTGTTATTTCCAGCAACTAAAAAAGCGTTTGGCCTTTTCCGTGACCCGTTCGCCGATGAAGCCATGCAGGGCGCGGAGGATGTTTTCACCACGCCCGATATCCGTTACGTGCGTGAAGCGCTTTATCAGACCGCCCGCCACGGTGGCTTTATGGCAGTTATCGGCGAGTCTGGGGCTGGTAAATCCACGCTGCGCCGCGACCTGATCGAACGTGTCAACCGCGAGAACGCGCCGGTGATCGTTATCGAGCCATATATCATCGCCATGGAAGACAATGACGTGAAGGGCAAAATCCTGAAGGCGGCGGCTATCGCCGAAGCCATCGTCAGCACCATCGCGCCGCTGGAGAACATTAAACGCAGCCAGGATGCCCGTTTTCGCCAGTTACACCGTGTTCTGAAGGACAGCTGCTCAGCGGGTTTCAGCCACGTTCTGGTAATTGAAGAAGCCCACAGCCTACCAATTCCAACTTTAAAGCATCTCAAACGTTTCTTTGAGCTGGAGTCAGGGTTTAAACGGTTGCTTTCTATCGTACTGATTGGCCAGCCTGAGCTGGCTGACAAGCTTTCCGAACGCAACATGGAAGTCCGTGAGGTCGTCCAGCGCTGCGAGGTGGTTGAACTGCTGCCGCTGGACAACAGCCTAGAAGAGTTTCTGGCGTTCAAGCTGCAACGCGCCGGTAAGCAGCTGGCCGACGTCATGGACGCCAGCGCGGTAGATGCCATCCGCGCCCGCCTGAGTAATCTGGGCAGCAACCGTAAAAACATGGTCAGCCTGCTGTATCCGCTGGCCGTCAGTAACCTGGTGATAGCCGCCATGAACCTGGCTGCTGAAATCGGGGTTCCGCAGGTCAATGCCGACGTCGTCAAGGGGGTGTAACCATGAAATCCATCACTGATATCAACCAGCAGATAAACAACGTGCAAACCGCTATTGCGGCCCTGAAGTCGATGAACGGCACCGTTCAAAGCGTCATGATTGCAGGCAGTAAGCCGGTCATTCGTATCGCAAGAAATAACCACTGCGCCCGCCTGCTTGCGCAGGGGAAAGCAAGTTTTATCCACGTTGGCCATGACGGTTCAGGGCGCTTTCGTCAGGGCGTCTTTGAGTTGCATGGCTGCCGGATTACCTGGTCAGAGTCATTACATTAACCACAAGGTGAACATAAATGAGCGAATTAATTAAAGATGAATACATGAAAGACCGTAAAGGCCGTCTGGTGCCGGTGGCGCAGGTTTCTGATTACGATCTGGCGATGAATTCCTTTGTCAAAGAGCAGATCGCGGCAGCTAAGGTCAAAAGTGCTGACCTCAGCGACTTCAAGCAGAGCGCTTTTGATGAGTGCTATGCCTGGCTTGACCTCGTGGCCGAGAAGTACGGCAGAACACGCGGCGGGGTCAAAGGTAACGTAACCTTCAGCAGCTTTGATGGCAGTGAACAAATCACTATCCGTGTGCAGGAAACTCTGACTTTTGGGCCTGAGCTGCAGATTGCCAAAGACCTGATTGACGAGTGCGTCACCGAGTGGTCTGAAGGCGCGAACGCCAACCTGCGGGCCATTATCGGCGATGCTTTCCAGGTGGATAAAGAGGGCCAGCTTAACACCGGGCGTATTCTTTCCCTGCGCCGCGTCAAGATTCAGGACGAACGCTGGAACCGGGCAATGGAGGCCATATCGGAATCGCTGCAGGTGGCCATGTCCAAAACCTATATTAATTTCCGGGAGAAAGACAAACACGGGAAGCTGATTAATATTCCGTTAGATATCGCTGCCATTTAATTTTAATTCATTTTCTTTTTATTTCGGCGTCAGCGCCGTGGGTTTCTGCACGCCGAAAACAGCTTTAAGGAATTAAACATGTCCATCAAATGCACTAACTGTCAGAAAGGGATCACCACCCTTAAGTTCAGCGAGGCCACCGTCATTACCTCCGGTAAATACCGTGTCCCAGCGGTTCTCGTCACGCTGGTATGCCCGCACTGCAGCCAGCATTACTACGTGGAAGTCCCGGCTATGGAGTTCATCCCCTGCGAGGCAAAACAATGAAAGGTATGAAATTATCTAACCGCCCCGCTATTTATAGTCTGGCCCTTAAGACCTTTGGGCCTGAAGCACAGGCGCTGAAGCTGATGGAAGAAGCCGCCGAACTGGCTGACGTTGAAATCATGATTGAACAGTTCCGCCTCAACGGGATGGGCCTGCTGATTGACTTTCATAAGCAAAAAAAGCTGGAACGCCTTGCTGAACGTCTGGGGGTGACTTATGCCGCAGAATAATGAAAAGGTGCTGGAGAAGTTAAAGAAGCTACTTGCGCTGGCCAAATCCGACAATCCCCATGAAGCTGCGCTGGCCCTGCAACGCGCTCAGAAGCTGATGCTGGCATATAACATCACCCAGGCCGACCTTGCACTCAGTGATATTGATGAAAGCGTCAGTAATTACTGGGCTGCAGGTAGCGTTAATCCGCCGCGTTACATGCTGGGCCTGCTGGATATTATCCAGGTGGCATTTGGGGTTAAGTCTATTATCCACTCTGGTTTTAAACCCAGCGTTGGCTTTTACGGTAATAAAGACCGCGTGGAACTGGCCTCATACACATGGGAGGTACTGGCCAGACAATTAATAGCGGCACGTAAAAGCTATATCGGGCAGCACAATAAAAGGATCAAGAACAAAACCAAAACCAGCCGTGGTGACAAATTTGCCGAGGGCTGGGTTCTGGCCGTGCGCAGCGAAGTTCATTTACTTGCTATGTCCCGCGAGGAACGGGAGCTGGCTAAACTCTGGCTTGAGCAGAAATACCCGGAATCAGGTACAACCACGGGCCGTGAGGCCGGGAAATCCCGTGACGCAGACATGTCCCGCCACCTTGGCTACAGAGAAGGCGAGAACATCAGGCTGCACCAGCCAGTCCACGGACAGGAACAGCAGAAACTGGGGGCACAATAATGGCAGAATTCATTGTATCGGGTGTGTTCTGGTATGGATTTGTGGGCTGGTGTACCGCTCAGCTGCACCTTTATATGGGCTTTTATTCGCGTTATCAGGGGGCGAAACGCTGGATTAGCTGGTCAGTTATCTGCCTGCTCTGGCCATTAACCCTGCCGCTTTTTGTCGACTTTGTTAGCCAACGGGATGCAGGGGGCGACAGCCATGACTAAACAGCAGTTAATTCAGCTTATTCACATTGCCCGTAATGACCTGAAGATAGACGAAGATACCTACCGCCAGATGTTGCAGGGGCTAACCGGTAGGGCTTCAACCAAAGGGATGGATCTTCCGCAGCTAACTAAAGTGCTGGATTCCATGAAAAAGAAAGGATTCAGGGTTAAGCCTGCCGGAAACGCTACAGCCGGCATTGCGCTGGATGACCATCCACAGTCCCGCAAAATACGCGCTCTCTGGCTGGATATGGCTGCTGCAGGCGTTATCCGTGACAGTTCTGAACTCTCTCTGGCACGTTGGGTGAAACGGGAAACTGGTGTTGACGGATTGCGCTGGCTGAACTCGGAACAGGCCAGCAGTGTTATTGAGAAGCTCAAAAAGTGGCATTACCGGACAACGGGGAAACGAACATGAGCGACCATAGCCAGTTTCGCAGTAAAGGGCCTGAATTGCTGGTTGAACTTGCCCAGCATACCGCTACAACGGTGTGTGAAATCATCGAGATTGATATCGCGGTGGCTGACCAAATCGGCGAGGCAGTAGCTAACCGTATGATGCAGGTCTGGGGCGGGCAGAACGTTTACTTCCCGATGGGCATGGTCTCGAAGGTCAGCCAGCGCGACAGGGAAATCTTCCTGGAGTTCGACGGGCGCAACCATCACGAACTGGCCCGCAAGTTCGGCGTTTCGCTACAATGGATTTACAGCGTGGTGAAACGGGTTAAAAGAGAAGAACTGGATCGGATGCAGGGGAAATTATTTGAGGATGAGTCTGCTGGTGAAGATGGATAGTTAAAGTACTTTACCATCCTTACTTTCCAGTTTAGCTCATTGTATTCATAGGCTCTTCATTAACGAGGAAATTGACATGTCAGAAGCCAGCTATAGCAGTATCGGTTTAGATAATTCGGAAATTTCAAAGTTAGCCATAAGCATCATCAAAAACAATCTTGGCGGGTTGCCTGTTGGACAAGCCCGCCAGGTGCTAACTGAGGTCGCGTTGCTGATTGACGCGACGATGCTTATCGATTGTGAAACTAGCGAATTTCAGAGAGCTTGCGAAGGATTTCAGCACGCTGATTCTTAATCATTCTTACGGCATCTCCAACACAGGTATCAGTAGTTGATATTCCCTTTGCTGCTTTGGCCTGTTTGATTTGATGGGCTAAAGTGGCAACCTGGGCCACTAACAGTGTTTCTAAGGTATCATTGTCCATGAGTATCTCCATTTAGGGTGTGGATTTCCGGCGGATACTACCAGTTGAAGTTGGTAGCAGAATTCTGAAGGGGATTACTGTAATCCTGATTCCCTTTCACATACAGTAATCGTTTTACAAAAAGTATCCCACGGAATCCACAGTCTTCCCCTGAAGTCCCATAATTATCTCACGGTTATTCCTTTATTTATCTCATGTCTAATCAAAGTGCGTTTTGCCGACGCCTGAAGGCCCTAGCAGGACAACGTTCTCCTGACGTTCGATAAATGCCAGACCTGCCAGCTCCTGGATCTGGCTTCGTGGAACGCCGCTGGCATAGGCGTAATCGAACTGCGCCAGTGTTTTTATCACCGGCAGGCCTGATAACCGCAAAATGGTCTGGCGACGCCGTTCGTTCTGGCCATCATGCTGGAGCTGCAAAACGGCTTCCAGGAAGTCGGCATGTGTGCCGCTGTTGTCGATGGTCGCCTGTGCCACACTGGGCCACTCTGCCGGCAGACGGTCGAGCTTGAGTTGTTCGCAGAGCGCGGCAATACGATCATGCTGAAGGTTCATGCTGGCACCTCGAGCAAGGCCTGGTACGTTGCCAGAGGATGTTGCAGGCTCTCGCTCGGCACCGGACGCTGGCTGAGCACTGGGACAGGTGCAG
>NZ_MAYS01000369.1 GCF_001756855.1 Candidatus Erwinia dacicola
CTTCCGTAGCAAGGATAACATGATCTCGTTGTCTCCGTACTGTTCAACCGACCACTTCGCAAACTTCTCGTATGCCATCATGACGGTGGGTTTGTTGGTATCGCGCCAGAAGCGCATAAAGTCCGGCATCCATGAATACTGGAATACCTCTTTTTTGCTGACCTTACCCGGTGCCAGCAGAGCCATACGCTCGCCCACCGTATTCGCAGCCATCCAGGCTGACAGCCAGCGCTGAAGCGTTGGCACGCTGACCCCGGCGCGGGTGGCACCCTTGCGGGCGTTGGCGATATCGGCGGCCCGCTGCACATAATCTGGCAGCGTCCCGGCGACAGAAGCGTCGGCAATAAACTCGACCGCCTGTTTGCGCTTCATGCTGAGACCGCCGTTTTCGCTGTTGTCCATAAGGCGTAACACCTCCTGAACCAGCACCATCCGCGCATCGCCGACTGCTTTCTGGCTGTCGGTCAGCTCGCGCAGCTTCTTCTCCTGCAGGGCCGGACATTTACGATATAACGCCAGCTCGCGCTGCACTTTCTCGCCACCGGCTCCCGTGACCAGCTCACTGGTGGTGGTCGCCCTGGCCGGAAGGGAAGCAGACTGTGCCAGCAGCTGACGCGCCATGCGGGCCTGAACAGCTTCACGTGCGGCGTCCGGCAGACAATCAACGTGATACTCGAAAGCTTTAGTGCCCTGACGGCGGCGGCGCAGCGAATCATTACCTCCGGTCAGCTTATCCAGTTTGTTACGAATGTTATGTCCCATGCTCGGCATACCAGGCAGGGATGAGCATTCCTTAGCGGTTAACCAGACAGACATCTCATGCCCTCCGATCACGCGCTCTGGCGATTATCTGAGCTGTAACGGCTCGGCCAGATTACATCTGGTGAAAGCCCGATTTTTTGTGCGATAAGATGCTCATATCTCGGAACGTGGCGATAAAACGCGTTACGCAGGGAGCCAGCACCAATTCCCAACTCAGCTTCCAGGACTGGCACGCTGAAACCTGCTTTTTTGAGCGCTGCGATGATGAGGTCGCTGGGCCAGTCCTGACCGGGAGTAACGAAGACATGTGTCAGATCTTGTTTAGGAAACTGCATTGTGTGATCCTCTCAGGTTTATCTAACCCGATAATCAAATCAGGTTATCGGATGCATTTAAATCTATGCAAACAATAATCCGCAGTCAAATGAATTTATCGGTTTTTTGTCCGCACTTTCTGGTGTGCTTTTAGGGCTTATAGTGCTTATTTAGTGAGGATAAACAATGGGATATAAAGAAAAGACCGAGCCAAACACAAAAAACCGAGATCGGATTTTTGTGTCGAGTGGAATAAACCGATTTGGTGAACGCCTGAAAGAGGCTATGAACGGTATGAGCAACAATGAGCTTGCCAGAAGGAGCGGGATGTCAGAGACCACCGTAAGGAAATATCTTCGAGGTGATATCTATCCCGGTATAGATAGCGCAGCTCTGGTTGCTGAAGCGTGTGGCGTTTCGCTTGTATGGCTTGTTTGTGGGGTCGAACAAAAGGTCGATACTGAGGGAGCAACGCCACAATCACCGGTTGACCCGGTATTGGATGCCATCTTACAACGCTTGCCTGCAGAGCAAGGTCGTATTCTGGCGGATGCCATCATTCTGCGTGGTGTTTCAGGCATTATTTCAGCCCTAAATGGCATGTCAGCTATGGATGAGTTTCTACAAATCCCTGAAAGCGATAGAGAGCGCGTGCTGCGCCTTTATAGGCAGATTAAAGAGGGGGATTCTGAGGGGGATCAAGAGCCAGCACCAGGCGACCCGCTAGCAAACCACCAGCGGGCTGGCTAAGTAAGCGTAGACAGCCG
This sequence comes from Candidatus Erwinia dacicola, assembly GCF_001756855.1. GTDB lineage: Bacteria > Pseudomonadota > Gammaproteobacteria > Enterobacterales > Enterobacteriaceae > Erwinia > Erwinia dacicola. The sequence goes on from NZ_MAYS01000369.1 coordinate 1,845, forward strand.
CTAGCTGTCAGATGTAATGCATATTTTTTTAGAGATTATTGAGTTCGACCAACTTTCTTAGTCGCCTGCTTAAACGAGAATCAAAAGCGATTTAAACGCAGTTCAAACTCACACAAGTAACAATCATTCGAGTATCAAATACCGTTCGAAAAAATCAGTTTTAAATCATTTTTTCGCGGCGTGTATCAAATCCCACATTTCGACCAATGCCGCGCCAGTCAAAGGATGTCGGTGTTCTTGAGGTATACACGATCAGTATCAAAATGA
>NZ_MAYS01000370.1 GCF_001756855.1 Candidatus Erwinia dacicola
TTCGCTAATGCCCATTAATGGTCTGGCATCATACTGCACATCTTTTCCGCCACGGGCTGGCCGGTCACGCAGCCCGTAGTGATGCACGCGGGCCATGCGCTGCACGTTGCCGGTAAACTCAATAACGGCATCATCAGCGCTGCCTTTCGCCTTCAGGTATTTTGCCGTGCGCATTTTGGCGAACATCTCGCGTTTTACCCGGCCTTTCTTTTTCCGTGCAGGTGCCTTGCGCGGCTTGAACGGCGTGCCGTCGGGTGCCTGCTGGCGTTTTATATTCTGCTGCTGCCCGGCGCGCAGTCGTTTTGCGATGGTGCGGGCCATTTCTTTTCGCGCTGCCGGTGACAGGTTGCCAATCAACGCGCCCAGCCGCTCGTCGAATGCCTGCAGCCCGTTCACGGCAGTAACTCGCCGATCAGCTCACCCTTAACGTACAGCTGCAGCGGCCGCGCATCGCTTTCCGGCAGGGGATTTTCGCCCACATGGGTGACGTGCAGCGCCCCGCCCTCCTGCTTCACAATCACCCGCTCCGTCAGCTGCAGATCAATGCTGATATCGCACAGCGTGTCGCTGATGACGTCGGCTTTAAAGGTGAAGCCCGTGCGGCGCTTTTCTTCAGTCGCCATTATGTCGGGCTGATTCTGGCGCAGCCAGGCCAGCAGCGGCACCATCAGCAGATCAATATCATCGCCGTAATCGGTTACGACCAGATTCAACTGATACTGGTACTCAAAAGACAGCGAGCTGGCGAGCGTGGAGACAATGCGACCGCCGTCAATAAACATATTCAGCCCGTCAGGGTTTCGCTGTAGCAGCGGCACGCTGTTGGTCAGCGCCTGCCGTAGCTGTTTCGGTTTCTGCATCGTGCTGCTCCTGACACTCTTTGATGATTTCAACCTGCAACCCGCATGACGCAAGCGCAGCCTCTAACTGGCGGTTATCCGCCGCCAGATCGCCCTGAACCTGCAGGCTGTTGCCCGGCAGCGGGCAGCTTGTCACGCGCGGACAGCCAGTCAAGATAATCTCGGGCGTTACTGAACGCGGGCCGTGACTGCAGCCGGATAACATCAACAGGCAAAGCAGCAGCAGACCAGTCGCGCAGGTTCGGATTTGCATCGGTTTCTCTCTGTATGGTCAGTTCACGGTTAAGGGCAGCCGCACCGGCCCGCCCCTGCAGCAGTCGCAGCGTGGCTTCGCGCTTTGCTCCCTCCCGCGCTTCATCATTCAGGCGGATAATCGCCTTGTCGCGGCTTTCAATCCCGGCGGACAGCGTGCCGATGATGCGCTGCGCACGGGTGAGATCGTCATTTACCGCATTCAGTCGCCAGCCGGTAAAGCCCAGTGCCATCAGTGCAGCGGCCAGCGCGAATGCAAACAGGCGCATCATGATGCCCCCTTTAAGCACCAGGCTTTTTCACGGGCGCGGCGGTTTTCGATCCCCTTGTTTCTGACGCCGTTCACGTATACCCAGCGGTCAAGCTGATCGCACGCCTGCCACCACTGATGGCGCTTAAGGTAACTGACCAGCGTTGACCGGCAGGCCGCACCGGTACCGACGTTAAACGAAA
>NZ_MAYS01000371.1 GCF_001756855.1 Candidatus Erwinia dacicola
TACTTATAAATATTTTTATGCTATATTCAATATTATCCCTGCCTATGGCGCAAGATATCTTTTTAACAGATACCTTGCGGGACAATAATTTTAGGCCATTTTTTTATGCAGCCGCTTCCTTACTTCATCCTTATTAGTTAAATACTCATTAAGTCCTTTATTTCTAAGATGGCAAGCGTCGCATTTTCCACAGCCAAAACTTTTCTCTCCATTATAGCAGGTCAGCGTTTCTGAAATAATAAAATCAAGTTTTCCAAGATCATCTGCTAATGCCCAAGTTTCAGCTTTGGTCAGCCACATTAGAGGGGTTATAAAATTCACAGTACTACCAAGCCCGAGTGTAACAGCGTTATTGAGTGCCTTGACAAATTTATCCCGGCAGTCCGGATATCCGGAAAAATCAGTTTCACACACTCCTGTAATTACATCCTGAGCTTGTATCTGATTTGCATAAATAGCTGCTAGCGTCAGAAACACTATGTTGCGTCCGGGCACGAACGTAGAGGGATATTCCTGATTGCGTTGATCTGTATACTTAGGTACATCAATGTTGCTTTTGGTCAAACTGCTTACTGCAAGTGCATTCAGCACACTCATATCGATGATGCTATGTGATGTTATATCAAGTGTTTTGGCGATATGCTGCGCAATCTCTATTTCGGAGACGTGCTTCTGACCATAGTTAAACGTGATACAGTGAACTTCATCATATTCTGCCAATGCCTTAACCAGACAGGTAGTGGAGTCTTGCCCTCCACTGAATACAACCACTGCTTTTTTACTGTCCATAGGAACCCCGTGATATTGAATGGAAATCACAAAAAGCAACATAAGTTGCTTTTTGTGTTGACTAACTGTGTTTGCTATTATACTGTGTTAACAACACAATAAGTAAGGCTATTAAGTTCCATCACCGGGGAATTTAATCTTGAGCAATATCGTTACGTTAGGTGTGGAGAGGGATCGATTCATATCTACGAAATTCATGTATAAGAAATACTCTTTTACCTTGAATTAGATCGCTGATTATTGATTTTCATCGCTCAGTCCATAGTAGGAAACCAGTTTTTCTTACAGGGTATTCATATTCATTTTGTCTGGAACAAATGAGGATGGAATCATTCAGGTTTGTTGCAAACATACCTTTTCCATAATCATGTTCGGTAACGAGAAAATGAGTATTGTCTTCAAGAAAGTTTTCTGACTGGTATAGGCGGAGTCGAAAATATTCGTATATAACCGGTACGTAATGAACAGTTGGATTTAGTATTCCACCACGGCCATACACAAGCCAATCATGATTTATATTTAGTCCTTCTGCCAGTGCGCGAGAGTTTTTATATGTACGCGCTTGATTTCTTATTAGATGACTAATAGTTGCCTGTGGCACTCCGGCTGCCAAAGACGCTTGTAATTGAGATAGCTTTAAGGTGCTAAGGGCCAGATCTAACCGCTCTCCCAACGTTTTTGGCGCATCACTCATGATCTTTTTACGCTCGAATAGTATGTATCAATGATACAATAGTTAATAGTTGTTTATAAGCAATTTTTTTATTATATTGTTTTGCATTTATACTAATAAAGTATAAAACTACCAAAAATTAGTAGATTTTCTTGTTTCACTGTCTTACTCTTGTTGTAGAAATCATACGTCAATAAGCTTGCATTTTAAGCATTTTTAATCCATTGACGTGTGATTATGTACAGTAATTTTAAGTCTCTTCATTATTTATATCATTGTTTAATATTAGCTTTCTCTACGGTGAGAAAATGGGGGAGGCTTGCGTAAAGGAAGCTAGGTTATGGAAAACTGGTATCTGGCTCAGTGCCAAAACAAGAGTTTCGATCGGGTTCTTCGCTGGGTTTCAAGCCTAAATGTCGAATGCTATTTTCTGCTTGAAACTCGCATCACACGCAGAAAAGATTGTGGCGGATCGCGTGTGTCGCAGAAACCATTGCTGCCCGGCTATTTGTTTTTTTTGATCCCGAAGTTACTCACCCAACAAAAATCACCGATATTCCAGGTGTTAGTTGCTTTGTCAGGTTTGGTGATATGCCATGTGTCGTCCGTGGAGAAGTTATTCACGCGCTGAAGTGCGTTCGCATTCTTCGAATAGACCCCGCTGATAATTCCGTAGAATGTGCCAATTTATCACCGGCCCTGATATCCGCTATTCAGCGGATTTACACGATACCCCGGCCTCTTGAAAGGCAGGTTGAGTTTATGCGCCTACTTGAACGTAGTAATGTTCTGGAGGAACTATTAAGTGATACCTCTCATATCTACACTGCTGTGACCAGCACTTCCTCTTCAGGTGGCTGTCCATCAACTGTTTATAGTAACGTAAACGCTGAAAAAATATTACGAGAACGTATTGCATCCCGAAGTCTTCAGCGCTCATCTCTCACTTAATTAATATGCTTTTTCAACACTACTATGCCAGGGCTTGCCCCTGATGAATCCCCAGAAAACAAGACAGGCATAGCGTAATGTGATCTAATTGATTGCGCTAACAATTTCAAGGAAATCACCGCTATGCCTGCCCGTGTATTATGCCAAAAATTCTTTAAAAGTGTACTGGAGCCTCTGCATCTTTACCGCCAGAAATCACTGATTGATGCAACCAGTGCTGTCATAAATGGTGCCTCTCTCACTCTTACCAGTATCGGACGTCATTTGACAGGAACAGCATCCGTTAAAAATAAAATAAAGCGGGCGGATCGA
>NZ_MAYS01000372.1 GCF_001756855.1 Candidatus Erwinia dacicola
TTATCCCGAAAGGAACTGACCTGACGGCAGTGACGGATGACGAGCTCCGCAAGTACCAGGGAGCACTGAATAGCAGGCCACGGAAATGCCTTGGGTTCCGGCAACCTTCAGTGGTCTTTGTAGAGCTAAAACAGGCGGCTTAGAGTTGCACTTCAAACTTGAATCCGCCGCTGACGGAAGTTGCAGAGCAGGGGAACTTTATGGTCAAGCTGCCACCCACCAAAATGGACAGCCGCTGGCAGCCGCAGCATCTGCGCGCGCTGGATGTGGTGATCCAGTAAATTCAATCGATAAAAAAAAGGGCGAGGCATGCCTTGCCCCTGCGGAGTAACGTCTATTTTGCATGGGCCGGGTAGGGATCAGGCATGCCTGACCCGACTACGTTATTACCCTTCTGCCTGCTTGGACTGGATCGCCGTCAGTGCGATGGTGTAGACGATATCGTCAACCAGCGCGCCACGCGACAGGTCGTTGACCGGCTTGCGCATCCCCTGCAGCATTGGCCCGATTGAGATCAGGTTCGCAGAGCGCTGTACCGCTTTGTAGGTGGTATTACCGGTGTTCAGATCCGGGAAGATGAACACGGTCGCTCGGCCCGCAACCGCGGAGTTTGGCGCTTTAGATCTCGCTACGTCGGCCATGATCGCTGCGTCATACTGCAGCGGACCGTCGATCACTAGGTCAGGACGTTTTTCCTGCGCGATACGCGTCGCTTCACGCACTTTCTCAACGTCGCTACCGGCACCGGAGTTACCAGTGGAGTAGGAGATCATCGCCACGCGTGGCTCAATGCCAAACGCCAGCGCTGAGTCGGCGGACTGAATGGCAATCTCTGCCAGCTGTTCCGGGTTCGGGGCCGGGTTGATGGCGCAGTCGCCATATACCAGCACCTGCTCAGGCAGCAGCATAAAGAACACCGAGGAAACCAGTGAGCTGTTCGGCGCGGTTTTGATCAGCTGCAGCGGCGGGCGGATCGTGTGGGCGGTGGTATGAACAGCACCGGAAACCAGACCGTCCACTTCGCCACGCTCCAGCATCATGGTTCCGAGCATCACGTTATCTTCCAGTTGCTCCTGCGCGACCACTTCGGTCATGCCTTTGCTCTTGCGCAGCTCGACTAGGCGCACAACGTAGTTTTCGCGTGCGGCTTCCGGGTCAACAATCTCAATGCCTTTGCCCAGCTTAACGCCCTGAGCTGCGGCCACGCGCTGGATCTCTTCCGGGTTGCCCAGCAGGACACAGGTAGCGATGCCGCGTTCGGCACAGATGGCCGCCGCTTTCACGGTACGTGGTTCGTCGCCTTCCGGCAGCACGATGCGTTTGCCCGCTTTACGCGCCAGCTCGGTCAGCTGGTAGCGGAAGGCTGGAGGCGACAGGCGGCGGCTGCGCTCGGAAGCGGCGGTCAGCGACTCGATCCAGTTCGCATCAATGTGGCTGGCAACGTACTCCTGCACGCGCTCAATACGCTGGGTATCGTCGCTCGGCACTTCTAGGTTGAAGCTCTGCAGGCTGAGCGAGGTCTGCCAAGTGTTGGTGTTAACCATAAATACCGGCAGGCCAGTCTGGAAGGCTCGTTCACATAGCTTCTGAATGGGCGCATCAATCGCATAACCACCGGTCAGCAGGATGGCACCAATCTCAACGCCGTTCATCGCTGCAAGGCAGGCCGCAACTAGCACGTCAGGGCGATCGGCGGAGGTTACCAGCAGGGAACCCGGACGGAAGTGCTCCAGCATATGGGGAATGCTGCGTGCGCAGAAGGTTACCGATTTCACGCGGCGGGTGACGATCTCACCTTCGTTGATGATGCGGGCGTCAAGGTGACGGCACATATCAATGGCGCGGGTGGCGATCAGCTCGAAGCTCCACGGCACGCAGCCCAGCACCGGCAGCGGGCTGTTAGCGAACAGCTGCTTGGGTTCGATATTAGCGACGCTGGCTTTGTTGGAGTCTTCGAAGATCTCGGACATATCCGGGCGCATACGGCCCTGATCGTCAACCGGTGCGTTCAGCTTGTTGATGATTACGCCGGTGATGTTTTTGTTTTTGCTGCCGCCAAAGCTGCTCTGGGTTAGTTCGATGCGCTCTTTCAGCTGCGCTGGAGAGTCATTGCCCAGCGACATCACGAAGACGATTTCCGCATTCAGCGTTTTGGCGATTTCATAGTTCAGCGCCGAGGCAAACTGATGTTTGCACGTCGGCACTAGGCCCTCTACCAACACCACCTTTGCGTCTTTGGTGTTTTCATGGTAGTTGGTGATGATTTTTTCCATCAGCACGTCCTGCTGATTGGAACTCAGCAGGGATTCCACGCGGCTCGTGGACAGCGGCACGGCGGCGGGAATGCTGGAGTTTTTACGGATGATACTCGTCGTCTGGTCCGGGCTGTCGCCGCCAGCGCGCGGTTGGGCGATAGGCTTGAAGACGCTAAGACGCACGCCTTTACGTTCCATAGCACGAATAAGGCCGAGGCTGACGCTGGTCAGGCCGACGCTGGTGCCAGTAGGGATGAGCATGATTGTACGGGACATAGTAACTCCTCATGACTTTAGCTTGCACACGTAGACCAGCTGCTTCAGTAGCAAGGGCTATACAAATTTTTTGGCGTCTAAAACAACTCCGTCAGCCTGAGCTGACGGAGAGAATCGTTTATTATGTGGTGAGACGGTCTGCGTCCTGCGCGATGACCAACTCTTCGTTGGTTGGGATAACCAGCGCCGGGCGAGTGCCCTCTTTGTTGATGAAGCCGGATTTGCCGAAACGCGCGGCTAGGTTGCGTTCGTGGTCCACTTCGAAGCCCAGCAGGCCCAGCTTCGCCAGCGACAGCTCGCGCACCATCGCTGCATTTTCACCAATCCCGCCGGTGAAGATCACCGCGTCCAGGCGGCCATCCATCAGCGCGGCATAAGAGCCGATATATTTCGCTAAGCGGTGGCAGTAAACGTCCATCGCACGTTTGGCATCGGCTTTGGTTTCGTAGTTATCTTCCACATAGCGGCAGTCGCTGGTGACTTCGGTCAGGCCTAGCAGGCCAGACTCTTTGGTCAGCATTTTGTTGATCGCATCAACGTTCATTCCGAGCGTGTCGTGCAGGAAGAAGATAATCGCCGGGTCGATATCACCGCTGCGGGTCCCCATCACCAGTCCTTCCAGCGGGGTCAGACCCATTGAGGTGTCCACGCACTCGCCGTTACGGATAGCGGATACGGAACCGCCGTTACCTAGGTGACAGGTGATAATGTTCAGCTCGGACACCGGCTTGTTCAGCACTTTGGCTGCTTCCTGCGTCACGTAGAAGTGGCTGGTGCCGTGTGCGCCATGGCGACGTACGCCGTGCTCTTTGTATAGTTTGTACGGCAGGGCGTAGAGATAAGACTCTTCCGGCATTGTCTGATGGAATGCGGTGTCGAAAACAGCTACATTTTTATCTGACAGGTGCGGGAAGTTTTTCAGCGCTTCGTCAATGCCGATCAGATGCGTCGGGTTGTGCAGCGGTGCAAAAGAAGAAGCGTCTTTGATACCCTGGATGAC
>NZ_MAYS01000373.1 GCF_001756855.1 Candidatus Erwinia dacicola
TACTAATTGGATGCATTACTAATAATAGTGTCCGGCTATAAGAACTGCAATGGTTAATTTTGTAATAAAAGTGGAAGTGCTAATAGTTAGGAATCTCTGACATGATAAAAGGCGATAAAATATGATTCGCTGGCTAAATATCCTGCTATGAAAAGAAAGGTGCGGGCATGAAATTAGTGAGTTCCGTATCATCAAATAATTGAAAAATCCTGTTAAGTTGTGCTGAGTGCAGATGTTCAGCCGCTATTTCTTCGAGTTATTGCAGGTGCGAAGGCGGTTTATGGTACACTGCCGCCATCTTGGTGATTCGGAGTAGGGGCTAATGGCTCAGCTATATTTCTATTATTCCGCGATGAATGCTGGAAAATCGACGGCTTTGTTGCAATCTTCTTATAATTATCGTGAGCGAGGCATGCGCACTCTGGTGTATACCGCAGAGTTCGATAATCGCTTAGGTGCCGGTAAAGTGAGTTCACGCATTGGACTCTCTTCCCCGGCGAAATTGTATAATAAAGACACGTCGTTGTTTGCCGACATAAGTGCTGAGCATCAGCGGGAAACCGTTCACTGCGTGCTGGTGGATGAAAGCCAGTTTTTGACGTGTGAACAGGTTAGAACATTATCCGAAGTGGTAGATGTTTTAGACATACCTGTACTTTGTTATGGCTTACGTACAGATTTTCGCGGCGAGTTATTTATCGGTAGCCAGTACCTTTTAGCCTGGTCCGATAAACTGGTTGAATTAAAAACCATCTGCCACTGCGGCAGAAAAGCTAGCATGGTATTAAGGCTCGATCAGGATGGCAAGCCTTTTAAAGAAGGAGAGCAGGTGCAAATTGGCGGTAATGAACGCTATATATCCGTCTGCCGTAAGCATTACTACGAAGCGCTGGAGAGTGGTTCACTGCATGCCATTTATGGCAGCAAGAGGTCGGAGTAATATTGATGTGCTGCGGTGGTTTGTAGTGGTCAACAGGTGGCTAGTATTAGTTGATCACTACATATCGTAATCCTTCGGTTA
>NZ_MAYS01000374.1 GCF_001756855.1 Candidatus Erwinia dacicola
GCAGCAGGCATCGTTAACTTAAGATACAAAAGCTGTCTGGAGATGACGGGGCAAGAACAAGTTTTTCCTGAACAAATTAGAGGGTGTAATGAGACGATAGAAATAAGGTAGCGTGCGGCGCAGGTCGCGTTGCTTAGAGGGGCAGTCTCGTCGCTACGGACGTATGCACTCTTTCCGCTACCAAGTGAGCCAGCAGCAACGCCGTTCTATTTTTTTATTACACAGATTACCTGAGGCGGGTAATAGGCCCGGGTATAGCGATATCACCGGGCTGTTAAATCAGAAAGCGCGTTTAAACGGCTTGATAGCAACCTGCTTATATACCCCGGCTGCAATATAGGGATCATCCTGCGCCCATGACTCTGCGGCTTCCAGTGAGGGGAACTCGGCAATGATGGTTGAACCGCTGAAACCGGCAACGCCTGGTTCGTTACTGTCCACTGCGGGCATCGGGCCAGCAATAATCAGACGACCTTCATCACGCAGCAGCTGCAGGCGGGCAAGGTGAGCAGGGCGCACGGCGGTGCGTTTTTCCAGTGAGTCACTATTATCTTCAGCGTAAATTACGTAGAGCACCTTCAAAACTCCTGTCTGGGATGAGATTCGGCATCACGTTAAGTGATCGTTAACATTTATGCAAACTAAAGCGTATCCTAGCCTTGATAAAGGTCAGCTTGTGGCGTTTTAAAGTCGAAATCGACGATTGACCGTGCGTGCTTATTGAAATTGATTGCTATTTGTATTTAGAATCAACAATTCACATTTTGACCAGAAAGATTATGATGACGCTGACAACTGAACTATCTCGCCGCTTACCTTTACCACTGCTGATTTCGGTCGTACTGCATGGTTTAGCGATCGGGGCACTGCTGTATGCCTCATTTCATCAGGTGGTCGAAATGCCTAAAGCGTCTCAGCATATTATCGTGTCGATAGTGGCAACTGAAGTGCAGCCGGAACCGCAGTCTGCACCGCCTGAAGTGGTACCGCAACCTGAGCCGGTACCGATCCCTAAACCTGAACCAAAGCCGGTAAGGAAAGAGGTGGTCAAGCCAAAGAGAGAGGTGAAACCTCGCCCGGCAGCAGCGCCGCTGGAGACTAAACCCATAGAGCAGAGTAAGCCGTCCACCGTGCTGAAGACTTCACCGGTGCCGTCTACCGCCGTCTCAACTGGGCTGCGTGCGTTAACCGTCGGTAAGCCAGACTATCCGGCGCGTGCTTTTGCCCTGCGTGTGGAAGGGCGTGTGCGGGTGCAGTTTGACGTTGATAGCTCCGGCCAGGTGGATAATATCCGTATCCTGTCGGCCGAACCGCGCAATATGTTTGAACGGGTAGTGAAACAGGCGATGCGCAAATGGCGCTATGAAGCCGGTAAGTCGGGGAAAGACTTGACGATGAATATCGTGTTTAAGATTAACGGCGGGACATCCATCGAATAAAAAAAGCGAAAGCCCTTTTTTATGCCTGCGGGTCGAGCTCAAAGTGGCTCTTATCGGCGGGTCGCGGCAGCGGTTTACTTTTCGGGTCGACGGCAACATAGATAAATACCGCTTCGGTAGTGCAGTAAGCGCTGCCCAATGGGTTCAGACAACACCTTACTTAATCCACACCTCGATGTTGATGGTGATGGAGTTGGTACCGGTTTTGATACAGCGCGCATGGCAGGTTACGACATTGCCCACCACGACCGGTTTCAGAAAGGTCATGCCGTCGGCGCGCCCGGTGACCACGCAACCTTCCGCTATATCTTTCTCCAGAATAGCGCCGCCCATATCCATGTGTGACATCAGCCAGCCACCGAAGATATCGCCGTTGGCGTTGGTGTCTGCAGGCATCGCCAACCTACACAGCACCATCTCGCCCGGCGGTAATCGTTGTTGTTTGCTCATTGTGTGCTCTCGAATGGCTTGCTTCCGGTCATTCAATTCGTCCGGCTTAAATATCCGGGCAATGATGGGCTATTTTTCTTCTTGTTGTGGCATCAGACGATAAATGTAGACGCCGCACAGTATCGTAAACAGTAGCGTCAGGGCGCTCAGGCCAAAGACTTTAAAGTTAATCCAAATATCCTGCGACAGCCAGAAGGCGACATAAATATTAGCGAGGCCGCAGGCGAGGAAGAACAGTGCCCAAGCAATATTCAGGCGGCGCCAAGCGAATTCAGGCAGCTGAAGTTCTTTACCCAGCATCTTCTGGATCAGCGGCTGTTTCATAAACCACTGGCTGAACAGTAGCGCAAGGGTAAATAGACCATAGATGATAGTGACTTTCCACTTAATAAAGTCCGGGTTGTGCAGCGCAATAGTCAGCGTGCCAAACACCGTGACCAACGCGAAGGTCACCAGCGACATCTTTTCAACTTTACGATAAAGCAGCCAGCCAGCCGCCAGTGCCAGCGCTGAGGCGGCAATCAGTATGCCGGAGGCAACATAGATGTCGTAGAGCTTGTAAAAAACAAAAAACACCACGAGGGGAAGAAAGTCGAGTAACTGCTTCATAGCGGCTTCCAAATAACAGATGAACGCGAAATATCATTAACCAGTAATGCCTCTGTCGAGGCATTACTGGTTAATTAACGTAACAGCATATACAGGCGCGACAAATAGATAATCAGTATGGCTGAAACTAGGTTGCCGAGCGCGTTGAGCACCACAGAAGCGACGTCCGGCAGCAGCGACGATGCCAGCACCACCACTAGTTTCGCCACAATCCATAAAATCACCGCCGGGGCGATCAGTTTCATCTGGCTCCAGCCGAGACGCATGCTGGCGCGCATAGCGGCGATTACCCTCACTTTTTCAGTCATCAGGATGATCGGGGAAAGTGCCAAGGTAACGGCCAGCAGCACGCCGGGAACCACCAGCACCATAAAGCTCAGCTGGATGAGTACGGTCATCAGGATGGTGACCAGCAGCAGTGCCGGTAAGCGCGGAGCGGATGCCCCAATAGCACGCAGCGCGCTGATGCGCTGGCCTGAGCCTGATGACGCCAGTGGGATCAGGCTCAGCGTTCCGCCCAGCAGCAGGACATTACCCACCAGTGAAGCAAAAGTATCGGCAGCGGAAGCATGCAGCAGCACCTGCTGCTGTTCCGGGGACATATTACGGATCATCTCCATCAGGCCGCTAGCGGAATCAGCAGCGCCTTCACCTAGGATCTGAATGTCATCGACGCCTAGCGTTAATGCCTTGCCGATAAGCATTGTAATAAACGAAGTTAACAGCGCCATCAGCACGATAGTGATCAACTGATGGCGGAAGAAATTCCCCGTGTCACGATATAGCGAACTCGCCGTGATAGACATGTACTCTCCTTGAAAGGCCAGTGTTATAGATCCGGGCATTGTACATGGTCTGGCAGGGTGCTGGCACCCAAATTGACATAACTTTCGATTAAAGAAGTTATTACCTCTGAGTGAACTTCACAAAAATTGATCTCAATATTATCGCGCGAAGCCAGGTGCTTGGTATCAGGAAGGAGGGCTGCTTTCCGCACCGGCATGAATAGATCCCGTGAGCCTGCTGCAATCAGCCCGGTAGAGTCTTGGGACATGGTGTAAATTTTAGGCTGTGTCCCTTAATTGCATAACCTTTTGTAAAACAGTCGGATACAGCCCAGTTGGCACTGTTGCAAAGATCTGGCGATGGTAAACTGATGCCACTGTTTAGTTGAAGGAGCAGCACATGAACCTATTTAAAGGTCGACATTTTGAGCGTCATATTATCCTGTGGGCCGTCCGCTGGTACTGCAAATATGGCATCTTTTCAGGCACACTAATCCGGCTCAGGCATCCGCAACCATCGCTTTTTCTCCATTCCACGCAACCTTTCCGACAGTCATGCCATCGCCTGCGTTCCTGCCTGAGCGCCGGCAAAACGCAGTCGGCCCTTGCACAGGATGCACTGGTACGGGTCGGTACCCAGGAAGCCCTTCATTAGCACCGCAAACCCCGGCTTCTCCGGCATTGTTGCAAAGATCTGGCGATGGTAAAGTGAT
>NZ_MAYS01000375.1 GCF_001756855.1 Candidatus Erwinia dacicola
CTCCTGGAGCTGGCTTCGTGGAACGCCGCTGGCATAGGCGTAATCGAACTGCGCCAGTGTTTTTATCACCGGCAGGCCTGATAACCGCAAAATGGTCTGGCGACGCCGTTCGTTCTGGCCATCATGCTGGAGCTGCAAAACGGCTTCCAGGAAGTCGGCATGTGTGCCGCTGTTGTCGATGGTCGCCTGTGCCACACTGGGCCACTCTGCCGGCAGACGGTCGAGCTTGAGTTGTTCGCAGAGCGCGGCAATACGATCATGCTGAAGGTTCATGCTGGCACCTCGAGCAAGGCCTGGTACGTTGCCAGAGGATGTTGCAGGCTCTCGCTCGGCACCGGATGCTGGCTGAGCACTGGGACAGGTGCAGGCAACTTGCACTGACAAACCTTGTTGAGCGCGGAGCAGAGGCTGTCGAGCAGGGCAGGGACGGAGTGCAGATCGCGTTTCAGCGCGTGGTGATCGGCCTGCATGCTGGCGCGGTGCAGGTAATAGCCAATCTGCTGCGAGATGCGGCTGATCTGCTCCAACATAATCGGCTCAGCCTGCTCCACCGACAGGTTTTGCCCACCGCGCAGTGAACGCAAAGTGGTCTGCAATACCGCTAGCGGCGTTTTCAGGCTGTGGGTCAGGTCGCTCAGAGTGGTGCGATAGCGGGTATGGCGCTGACGTTCGTTATCCAGCAGCATATTCAGGTTGCGCACCAGCCCTTTCAGTTCCTCCGGCGGCGCGGGGTCGAGCGTCTCATGACTGCCGTTTTCCAGCTCGCGCACATGGCCCGCCAGCGCGCCAATCGGGCGCAGGTTCCAGTGCGCAGCCAGCCACAGCAGCAGAATAATGAGCAGCAGGTTAGCCAGAAGTACATAGCTGAACTACGACCAGACCACGTCCGAGTACTGAAGCTCCTGCGGGATCGAATCGACCATCACAATGGTCAGTTTCGGCAGGTTAGCCCTAGCCTCATAGCGGTTGACCGCCACCGAGTGGGTAAAGGTGGCACCCCCGTCGTCGTCATAGGCAGTCAGCTTATTCTGCGCATCACGGTCATTCATTGCCCAGCAGTTCTCGGCTGGTATGGTTATTGGTATCGATTTAGTAAAAGTCAGATTTACTCAGCCATTCACGGCGGATCTTGCTGCGGATATCCGGCACGTCGCGCTGCTGCCACAGCAGGTTGCCGCGATCGTTATAGATAAACACCAGTGCCGGAAAATTGAGGCTCATCTGCTGCGGCTGCACGAAGCTGAGCTTATTGTCCTGCCACTGAGCAAGGGTAAAAAACAGGTTGCTTTCGCTGTGCAACATGCGGTAGGTGTTCTTATCAAAGCTGACGACATAGCCCACCACGGCAACCATGCCGTAGGAGAGGGACATGGTTAACACCACCGCAGCGGTAGCAAGCAGGAAAGGCATTCGCAGCGAGAGCGGTTTTCTTCGGCGCTAGCTAAAGCGCATTTACAGGTCGAAGCGGTAGCCCTGACCGCGTACCGTGGTGATCACTTCCAGCGGATATCCCGCCTGCATTTTTTTGCGCAGGCGCCCCATCAGCACGTCGATGGTGTGGCTTTCGCGCAGTTCAGCATCGGGGTAGAGCTGCAGCATCAGCGAATCTTTACTCACCACTTTTCCGGCATTGCGGATCAGGGTTTCGATGATGGTGTACTCAAAGGCAGTCAGCTTGATGTGGTTGTCGTTGATGGTCAGCTCGCGGCGCGAGAGATCCACTTGGAAAGGGTGCAGGGTAATAATCTGTGAGGCCAGCCCGCTATTGCGCCGCATCAGCGCCTGCATGCGAGCCACCACTTCTTCGATATGGAACGGTTTGGTGACGTAGTCATCGGCCCCGGCTTCTAGCGCTTCGACCTTTGCCTGCCAGCCGTCGCGCGCGGTCAGCACCAGAATCGGCTGACGCACTTCCTGGCTGCGCCAGCGGCGGATCATCGCCATGCCGTCTTCATCAGGGAGGCCGAGGTCGACCAGCGTAATATCCGGAGTGTGCTCGTCGAGAAAATAGTCAGCTTCTTTCGCGCCTTCAGCTGCGTCCACCTGATGACCCATCTCACGCAGCTGTACCGCAAGATGATGACGCAGTAGTGGATTATCTTCCACAACTAACACACGCATAATCTAATCCTTAAACAGAGAATTGCTGGAGTCGACAGCATAAACTACCTTGAGTATAGTAGGAAGCAGATAAACAGCAGCTTAACACGGGTTGACTAGGCTGTGTCCCTTAATTGCATAACCTTTTGTAAAACAGTCGGATACAACCGAGTTTAACCATCGCCAGATAATTCCTCGCCGTTTTGTCGTAACGTGTGGCGATGCGCCGATATT
>NZ_MAYS01000376.1 GCF_001756855.1 Candidatus Erwinia dacicola
CGACCGCTCCATCAATCTGATCATCCAGGTCAGTTTTAATCTGGGTTTTAACCGCCTCTTTTACCTGCTCAGAGAGCAATGCTTTTTTCACCAGGTCGTCATTCACAATATCTTTAATTTCAGCCATTTTTATTTCCTCATTGGAGTTACGATTAAACAGGGAGAAAACCCATAAAGAAAGCCTCATGGTATTATCTCGTTGTTGATATTAATTCTATTGCGCAGGTTTTTCCGGCCACTCCGGCTTGCTGAGGTCGACTTTTTTCAGTGCCTCAATATAGTCGAGCCATGCCTGTAATTTGACTTTGTTATCGTCAGAGAGTGACCCCAGCATCAGTGCGGTTTGCCATTCAGCAATGACCTGACGGGCCTCAGTGATTAACTGGTTCTGTTTGTTAGTAGCTTCAGCCAGTAGCGCATTTTTTTCTGCATCTTCATCCTTGACCCATGCTTTCCCGTCCCACTTCTCATACTTGCCCGAGGGAGCCGTTGTCACCACGTTCTCTGGCAACGGCCCCAGCTCCTCAATGACAGTTGATGCCCCAGAGGTAGTATCATAAACGGTGACGCCACGATGGTCTTCAATGAGCGACCACGCCTGCTTCGCTTCATCAAAAATAGCAACATGGTCGAAAGGAATAGCCGGTGGCGCTATTTCGGTGCAGTTAGCCGGTAATCCCGTATGCGGTGCAATATACGCATCACCGGCACCAATAAATTCACTGGTGTCTGCGCGTAAATTAAAAATCTTAATAGTCTGCGCCTTGTTGGACATTTTAAAAGTCATGCGAGCCTCACAATATAATTAAATGCGATGTTTTTAACAGTGTTTTCCGTATTACCGGCTGCGGCGACCGTAATAGTGTGACCGTGAGCGCCTATAACGATAGCGTGCGTATGCGCACCAATGGCCACTGTATGAGTATGAGCACCGAGTACCACGTTATGGGTGTGCGAACCGATAGCGACGGTGTGGGTATGTGCTCCGGCGTTTGATGTTGTGCCCGTTCCTATATTATGCCCGCCATTATCAGGCTGACTTGAGGATGTTGCGTTTGCACCGTCGCGAAGGGAGTATGTGTGGGTATGTGCCCCGGTACTGTTGGTTGTCTTAGTGCCATAATCAAATGCCGTTGTCGCCTTTGTCCCCAAATCCGTGTTTGACGTGGTTTTCGTCTCATAATCAAACGCGGCTGAAGTCTTGGTGCCAAGGTCGGTATTTGATGCTGTGGCGGTATGAGTGTGTGACTTAATGCCATCGGCCTCAAGGCTCAGCAGCGCACGACCATCAGGCGCACCTTTAATGGTCTGCCCCCGCATATCGGGCAGTTTACCGGATGGATAGGCCGCAGCAGTTTTCGGGTATTTGGCGGTGTCGAAGGTCTGCCCCTGCATGATGGCATATCCATCGGGCGGGGTGGCTGTTGGCCAGGCCAGCGGCGTGCCAACGGGGACGGCCACAGACGCAGCGGTGGCGGCTATTGTTGTGGCAATAGCTTTTATAACGGTCAACAACTGATTATTCTTCGACGGGTCAGGCGTCATTTTAGCTTCAGCCAGAATATTTTTATTCTCGGTCTGAATATCAATAATACCGTCCTGAAGCGCGTTCATGATTTTCGCGTAAACGATAGTGCCTTCCGCGCCGGTTGACGGGTCGCCATCGTGAAATAATCCATCGTCGGTATCGACCGGCTCAATAATATCATTCAT
>NZ_MAYS01000377.1 GCF_001756855.1 Candidatus Erwinia dacicola
GAGAAAAAGCGATGGATGCGGATGCCTAAGCCGGATCAGTGTGCCCAAAAAATGGCTTTCCGGTTAAAAATACGACAAAAACTGCATTTTCATACTTAAAACTACGCACGTCCGCCGCATCAAAGGGATAAGTTCGTTCTAACATTCATGGTTGGGCGCTCTCAGAAGAGGCGATTCAATCTCCTAACCATCAAGGGCGTGGTCTTTCTCAGTAATGCGCCTGATAACGCAGAGTATTGGGTGAAGGTTGCGCGCACCCAAGATCAGTGCAGCATCAGATATCGGCTGGACGATCGGGACGAGGATGCGGCTGAGATGCTGTATAAAAAGATCAGCTTAACCTGTGGCTAAAAAAAATGCCCCGTCAGAAAAACTGACGGGGCACTCTGTATCACTTACCGTTTAATGGAAGCAAAACGGTGGAATTACATCATTCCACCCATTCCACCCATTCCACCCATTCCACCGCCAGCACCTAAGTCAGGTGCATCGCCTTTAGGCAGGTCGGTTACCATGCATTCGGTGGTGATCATCAGGCCAGCAACAGAGGCCGCGTACTGCAGAGCAGAACGGGTCACTTTAGTTGGATCCAAGATACCGAAGTCGATCATGTCGCCGTACTCTTCGGTCTGCGCGTTGTAACCGTAGTTACCTTCACCTGCTTTCACGTTGTTGGTGACGACAGATGGCTCTTCACCGGCGTTAGAAACGATCTGACGCAGTGCGGATTCCATCGCACGCAGTGCCACTTTGATACCCACGTTCTGGTCTTCGTTCTGACCACGCAGTTCAGCCAGTTTAGAAGCCACGCGTACTAGTGCAACACCACCACCAGCAACCACACCTTCTTCCACTGCGGCGCGGGTTGCGTGTAGAGCATCTTCAACGCGCGCTTTCTTCTCTTTCATTTCAACTTCAGTTGCTGCGCCCACTTTCAGCACGGCCACGCCACCTGCCAATTTAGCTACGCGCTCCTGCAGTTTTTCACGGTCATAATCAGAAGTCGCTTCTTCGATCTGCTGACGGATCTGAGTGACGCGGCCATGGATACTGGCCTCTTTACCAGTACCATCAATGATGGTGGTGGTGTCTTTGTTGATCACAACGCGTTTCGCCTGGCCCATATCTTCCAGACCAGCTTTTTCCAGCTCCATACCGATCTCTTCAGAGATAACGGTACCACCGGTCAGCACAGCGATGTCCTGCAGCATAGCTTTACGACGGTCGCCGAAGCCTGGTGCTTTAACCGCAGCCACTTTCACGATGCCGCGCATGGTGTTGACCACCAAGGTTGCCAGAGCTTCACCTTCAACATCTTCGGCGATAATCAGCAGTGGTTTACCAGCTTTCGCCACGGCTTCAAGCACTGGCAGCATTTCACGGATGTTGGAGATTTTTTTGTCAGCCAGCAGGATGAATGGAGATTCCAGCTCAACTGCACCAGTTTCTGGCTTGTTGATGAAGTAAGGAGACAGGTAGCCACGGTCGAACTGCATACCTTCAACCACGTCCAGCTCGTCCTGCAGGCCGGTGCCTTCTTCAACGGTGATCACGCCTTCTTTACCGACCTTTTCCATCGCCTGAGCAATCAGTTTGCCTACGGTTGCGTCGGAATTAGCAGAGATAGTACCTACCTGAGCGATAGCTTTAGAGTCAGAGCATGGAACAGACAGTTTTTTTAATTCTTCAACGGCAGCGATAACCGCTTGATCAACACCTCGCTTCAGATCCATCGGGTTCATGCCCGCAGCGACGGCTTTCAGGCCTTCGGTGATAATGGACTGAGCCAGTACGGTTGCGGTGGTGGTACCGTCACCTGCAGCATCGTTAGCTTTAGAGGCCACTTCTTTCACCATCTGCGCGCCCATGTTTTCGAACTTGTCTTCCAGCTCAATTTCACGCGCAACAGAAACGCCATCTTTGGTGATAGTCGGTGAACCAAAAGATTTATCCAGAACCACGTTACGGCCTTTCGGGCCCAAAGTAACTTTTACTGCATCTGCCAGTACGTTGACACCGCGCAGCATTTTTACGCGTGCGTCATTACCGAATTTTACGTCTTTAGCTGTCATTTTTACTTATTCCTTAAATTCATTACGTTAAGTGACTGAAGTGAAATGAATGGGCGAGAATTACCCTTCAACAATCGCCAGAATATCGTTTTCTGAGATAATCAGAACTTCTTCGTTGTCGATTTTTTCAGTTTTTGCGCTGTAGCCTTCGCTGAAGATTACGACATCCCCCACCTTCACGTCCAACGGCTTCACGTCACCGTTTTCCAAGATGCGGCCGTTACCGATAGCCAGCACTTCACCACGGGTCGATTTGCCCGCCGCGGCACCAGTCAGCACGATGCCGCCAGTAGATTTGGATTCAACTTCTTTACGCTTGACGATAACACGATCGTGCAATGGACGAATTTTCATTGTTAGCTCTCCTTTGAGAAGTCCAATCATTTCGGGATGAAGGCCGTGCTGCTTAGGCATCGGCCTCGTCGACAGAAGAGATAAGGCCGGGTAGCCTCTCTTTCAAGGGCAGGATTAATTTTTTTTTTATTAACTGCTTCGTTCGGCGTTTTTTTATACAATTGGTTGCCCAGTGCAAAAAAAACGGCGCAGCCTCAGAGGGTGCGCCGCTGGCGAATTTATTTGTCAAATCAATGGCGATTTTGGCGGTCATCATGCTCAATCAGATTTAATTCTTTGCGCTCGATAGTTAGAAGATTGAATCGCATCTTTTGAGATCGCCTGACCATGACTTTCATAGTGCACCATCCCTGTGATGACGGGGTTATGCGTGAGTCTGTGTGTGAACGTAGCGCCCTTACA
>NZ_MAYS01000378.1 GCF_001756855.1 Candidatus Erwinia dacicola
CCTTGACGGACTCGACCGGGGCATATCCCACCAGCAGAAGCCGAACAGGCATATTATGCTTCCATCGGGAATGAGGATCTGGCAACCTGAGTTCTCAACTAAAATACTCTCCCGGAAAACTGGGGCGGTTCAATAACTAAGCATCCCTGATGGGACGCTTACCTGATTAGTGACAGTTTCCGCAGGAGATATCTGATGACTCAAAGCGACGCTTCTTGGACAGACCCTATGTCGGGCCATGGATGGAAAGCCCGTCTTTCTGTCCGTCTAGAGCCCGTTGCTGGGCAAACACGCGTTATCCGGCAGCAGCATGTGGGTCCTCTTCGCGTTCAGCGTGCATTTTACCCTGAGGGTGAAATTTGCCATCTGTATTTGCTGCATCCTCCTGGAGGAGTGGTTGGCAGCGACTCGCTTTCGATAAATGTCACCGTCGCGCCAGGAGCAAAATCGCTGCTTACCATGCCGGGAGCGGCGAAACTTTATCGCAGCAATGGCGCTACTGCTGAAATCGCACAGTATTTTTCTCTTGGCACTGACAGTCAGTTGGAATGGCTTCCGCCGATCTCGATTTGCTTCTCGGGCTGCAAAAGTAGGATTAAAAGCGAGTTCCGGTTGAGTGTCGGAGCGCGTCTTATCGCTTGGGAAACTTTTTGTTTTGGTCGTCCAGTTATGGGAGAAAAATTCAGCACTGGAAGTGTTCAGACTTCGCTTCGCATTTGGTGTGATGAACAGCTAATATTGAATGAAGTGTTAAGAGTAATTGATGGCCTTACTACAACCGCTGAATTTCCACTTCACAGCACCGTTGTACTTATGCCTGCCAGTGGAGCTTTGCGTGACCAGATACGGACAATGCTGGTAAAGAGAAAAAATCCTGCGGGCGCTACACTATTTGATGCTCTGCTGATTGTTCGCCTGCTTGACGACGACAACCTGCAGCTGGAAGCTGATTTGCTGCAAATCTGGCGATTAGCGCGGCAGCAGATTATGGGGAAAAACGTTAATGTCCCTCGCATCTGGTCTACCTGAATTGGAGTTTTTATGGAGCTCACATCTCGAGAGAAAGATAAATTATTGCTGTTTACTGCCGCCCTAGTAGCCGAAAGCAGGCTCGCACGTGGCGTAAAACTCAACTATCCGGAGGCGGTTGCGCTGATTAGTGCCGCCATCGTAGAAGGGGCACGTGATGGCAAAACAGTTGCAGAACTGATGGAAGAAGGTCGCCACATTTTAGTTCGTGATCAAGTGATGGAGGGCATACCGGAAATGATTCCAAATGTGCAAGTCGAAGCGACCTTTCCGGATGGCACTAAACTGGTGACTGTCCACGACCCGATTATTTGAGGAATGATGATAATGATTCCAGGTGAAATCATTGTGGCTATCGGTGAAATTGAGCTGAACGCAGGAAGGGAAACGAGGTGTGTAAGAGTTGAGAATCACGGCGATCGCCCAATTCAGGTAGGGTCACACTACCACTTCTTTGAAGTCAATCCAGCTTTAATATTTGATCGCCAGAAAACGTACGGATACCGGCTGGACATTGCCGCAGGCACCGCTGTGCGCTTTGAGCCTGGTCAGTCGCGTGAAGTCATTCTGGTTCCCGTAACTGGTAACCGTGAGATTTATGGTTTTCGCGGTGAAATTCAGGGGAGACTGACACCATGAGCACCCTTTCACGTCAGGCATATGCTGACATGTTCGGCCCCACTACTGGGGATCGTATCCGACTCGCCGATACGGAACTATGGGTTGAAGTTGAGCAGGACCTCACCCACTACGGTGACGAAGTGAAATTTGGTGGAGGTAAAGTCATTCGCGATGGAATGGGTCAGAGTCAATTGCCCGATAGCGTGGTGATGGATCTGGTACTGACCAACGCGTTGATCGTTGACCACTGGGGTATCGTTAAAGCAGATATCGGTATCAAGCAGGGACGCATCGCAGCTATTGGCAAAGCAGGCAACCCTGATATTCAGTCTGGAGTTACCATCGCCATTGGAGCAGCTACCGAAATTATCTCTGCCGAAGGCAAAATCGTTACAGCTGGTGGCGTAGATGCACACATTCACTTTATCTGCCCCCAGCAGGCAACCGAAGCGTTAACCTCAGGAATCACTACGATGATTGGCGGTGGTACGGGGCCAGCAACCGGCACCAATGCCACAACCTGCACCCCTGGCCGCTGGAACATTAGCCGCATGCTTCAGGCGGCAGATGCCCTGCCTGTAAATATTGGCCTTTTGGGTAAAGGTAATTCGTCAAGCAAGGAAGCGATCCGCGAGCAGATTGACGCTGGTGTGATCGGTCTTAAGTTGCATGAAGACTGGGGTTCAACGCCTGCAGCAATCGACTGCTGCTTGATGGTAGCAGAAGAGGAAGATGTACAGGTCGCTATCCATACAGATACGCTTAATGAAGCGGGATTTGTTGAGGACACACTTAAAGCGATTGGGAGTCGCACTATTCATACCTTTCACACAGAAGGCGCTGGCGGCGGTCATGCTCCTGACATTATAAACGCCTGTGGTTATGAAAACATTCTACCTTCTTCTACAAATCCAACATTGCCCTACACCATCAATACCGTTGATGAGCATCTCGATATGTTAATGGTGTGCCATAATCTAGACGCTAGTATTTCAGAAGACATCGCTTTTGCAGAGTCGCGTATACGCTGGGAGACCATCGCAGCGGAAGATATCTTGCATGATATTGGTGCCCTCTCAATGACGTCATCTGACTCTCAGGCAATGGGAAGAGTGGGAGAGGTGATCATGCGCACGTGGCAGGTGGCGCACAAGATGAAAGTGCAGCGCGGCACTTTGCCTGAAGATAAAGCAGGCATGGACAACTTCCGGATTAAACGTTACATCGCTAAATATACTATCAATCCGGCAATCACGCACGGCATCGCACATGAAGTCGGTTCGATTGAAACAGGAAAAATGGCAGATCTCGTACTCTGGAATCCTGCTTTCTTTGGCGTAAAACCTGCGCTCGTTGTCAAAGGAGGTATGATTGCCACCGCCCCTATGGGGGATATCAATGCTTCTATCCCAACGCCTCAACCTGTTCACTACCGCCCGATGTTTGGCTCGCTAGGAGACGCACGACATGCCACGCGTTTGACGTTTCTGCCTGCCCGCGCAATTGAAAGTGGGTTGTCTGAGAGGCTGTCCCTTAAAAGTCAGATTGGTACGGTCAAGGGCTGCCGCACAGTGTGCAAAGCACACATGATCCACAACGATCTTACGCCCAATATTGATATCGATGCGCAAACCTATGAAGTCCGTGCTGACAGGCAACTGCTGACTTGTGCCCCATTAGATATCCTCCCTATGGCGCAGCGTTATTTTCTTTTTTAAGGGGAACCTATGTATTTACTAACACGTAAACTCGTAAGCTCAGACAAGATATCGACCACCGCGACCCTTGATTTTGATACGCGTTTGAAAAGCCGTGCCTGCATCAACCTCAATAACGGGAGTGTAGCTGGCCTGCATCTGGAGCGGGGCTCGCTGCTTCGTGGAGGTGACATCCTCAGCGATGACAGCGGTCAATTTGTCGTTAATATTCTCGCGGCACCTGAGCATGTATCATTTGCCCTGTGCGAAGATCCACTTAAGTTATCTATCGCCTGCTACCATTTGGGTAACCGGCACGTCTCTCTGCAAATTGAGGCTGGCCGTGTCACTTATCTGCATGATCATGTACTGGATAAGATGCTCATCGGTCTGGGACTCATTGTGGGGGAAGATAACATTCCCTTCGAGCCAGTTTCAGGTGCATATGAAACTGGCTCTCGCCATCATCATCAACACTGATATCGGAGCAGGTCATGAACAAATATTTTCTACTTTTGTCTTTGCTGATGGCGAGTCCTGTAATGGCCCATACTGAACATGGCCCTGAAAGCCTAGGAGCAGGCCTGATGCATCCACTCACAGGATTTGATCATTTGTTGATGCTTTCAGGCGTTGGCGTTTTATCAGCTCTGGGCAACCGTCCTAAATTGTTTCTGCTTTCCACTCTTTTAGCAATGTCCGCTGGGGCTCTCGGTGGTCATCTTCTTGGGACCTTTAGTGGAATGGAAATTCTTATCGGCTTCTCATTACTTATGGCAGGTACATTTATCTTTGCCACCGTTAAAGGAAAGCTGACTTGGGCGCTGCCCATGCTTGCGCTTGCGCACGGCTGGGCTCACGGTGCTGAGGGAAACGAAGATGGATTCTGGTTATTTGCAGTAGGTTTCATGCTGGGTTGCACTGCCATACTGACCGTTGGCTACGGTGTAGGTGTGTTTCTCCGCAGCCATCCCGTCATGCGCCAAGTCGCTGGCGGCGCATGGCTCGCAGCAGCTATTGCGGTAATTGCCGGATGATGACATCGCTGCAACAAATGCGATTGCTGCAGCTCAGCAGTGCGTCACTCCCTGTCGGTAGTTTTACCTATTCACAAGGGCTGGAATGGGCAGTTGAAGCTGGCTGGGTGACAAGTGTTGGGCAGTTCCGTGAATGGCAGATTAATTCTATCGAGCAGTCGTTGATCCTTCAGGACCTTCCCCTCCTATTAAGGCTCTACCATGCGTCAAGAAGGGGCGATCTAAATGCCTTTGAGAGCTGGTCACAATATCTGCTCGCTTGCCGTGAAACCCTTGAATTACGGAATGAGGAGACGCAACGTGGTGAGGCAATGGTGCGTATTCTGCAGGGTATTGAAATGATTCTTCCAGAAGCTTGGTATAATGCATTGCTGCGCAGCCAAATCGCCGGGCTGGCTTGGGCAGGAAGCGTATGGAAGATTCCTGCCGAGCCTTTGATGCTTTCTCAGGCTTGGAGTAATCTGGAAAGCATGGTGATGGCTGGTGTAAAGCTCGTGCCCTTTGGGCAGACAGCAGCACAGCAGCTGCTATTTAAATTAAGTGAATATATTGCTTCGCGGCTTCCTGCCGTGATGAAAGTGGGCGATGAGGAGCTGGGCAGTAGCTTACCCATAGTAGCGATATCATCGGCCCTGCATGAAACCCAGCATACGCGTTTATTTCGATCTTAGGAGTGAAAATGCAAGATTATAAACAACCGGTACGAATAGGGGTTGGTGGCCCGGTAGGATCTGGTAAAACAGCACTGCTTGAGGCTTTGTGTAAAAAAATGCGTGACCGCTACCAGCTGGCCGTGGTGACCAATGATATTTATACCAAAGAAGATCAACGCATATTGATTGAAGCTGGTGCCCTTGAGCCGGAGAGAATTATCGGCGTAGAAACGGGAGGCTGCCCACATACTGCAATACGTGAAGACGCGTCAATGAATCTTGCAGCCGTTGAAGAACTGAGCCGTAAAATTGTTAATTTAGACTTGATTTTTGTGGAAAGTGGTGGTGACAACCTGAGCGCGACCTTTAGCCCTGAACTCGCGGATCTTACGATCTATGTCATTGACGTTGCGGAGGGTGAGAAAATCCCTCGCAAAGGTGGGCCTAGCATAACGCGTTCTGATTTTTTAGTTATTAATAAAACCGATCTTGCTCCTTACGTCGGCGCATCGCTTGAAGTAATGGAAAAAGACACTCAGCGTATGCGTCCGGAAAAACCATGGACATTTGCTAACCTTAAAAAAAATGAAGGACTGGATAAAATCATTGAATTTATCGAACATAAAGCAATGTTATTGATATAAAAATTGGAGACAGTACTCGAGATTGTATAATTGCCTGATTTTGATATGTTCATGGTTAGGAGATTGAATCACCTCTTCTGAGAGCGCCCAACCATGAATGTAAAAACGAACTATCCCTTTGATGCGGCGGTCGTGCGTAGGTTTAAGTATGAAAATGCAGTTTTTGTCGTGTTTTTAACCGGAAAGCCATTTTTCAGGCATACTAATCCGGCTCAGGCATCCGCAACCATCGCATTTTCTCCATTCCACGCAAGCTTTCCGACAGTCATG
>NZ_MAYS01000379.1 GCF_001756855.1 Candidatus Erwinia dacicola
TATGTCTGTTAAGCGCTGAGCTGGCCGCGCGTAAGGAAGTAGAGGTATTGCAGACCAGCCAGAAGCAGGCACAGGCCGATATCATCGCGATACGCGCCAGCGTAGATCAGTCGCAGCTCAACTTCTCCTATACCCACATCACCGCATCGATTGACGGCAGCGTTGGCCAGCGCGCGGTGCTCTAGGAGGTCTGGGTGTCGATAGGCACGCATCTGCTGACGGTGGATGCCCCGCCCGGCGTTACGCTGCGCGGCCATATTGACAGCATCGCACCGGCGACCAACTGGACCTTCGCCGCGATTACCGCCGACAACACCACCGGAAACTACACCAAAGTCGTTCAGCACCTTCCAGTAAAAATCGTGCTGGAACCGGGCCAGCCTGAACTAGCAAGACTGCACGTTGGCATGTCGGCGATGCCGCAACTGGAAAGCTATTAGTGTAAAGGTCTCAGAACAAGCATCTTTATTTTGCCGGGGAATAGCGGTAGATTATCGATCACGGGTATTCAGGGAGGGTTGCAGTGAAATATGCTTTTATGGGGATCTCTTTTATCCTGTTAATCTGGATTGGTACTTTCTATCTGATGCTGTAATGATTAGCCGGATAAAGAAAAGGGTCAGGTGCGCCTGACCCCTAGCTGGGGTAGTTCACACCTTCTCCACGAAACATCGCATTGATCCCTCTTACCGTCTGGCGAATATGGTCGCTGTTCTCTATCAGCGCAAAGCGCACGTGCGTATCACCGTAATCACCAAAGCCAATCCCCGGCGAGACGCATACTTTCGCTTCTTGCAGCAGCAGTTTAGCGAACTCCAGTAATCTAAGGTGCGCATAACGATCGGGGATTTTCGCCCAGACGTACATCGAGGCTTTCGGGTTATCCACCAGCCCGCTTCGTGCGCCGTTTCACCAGCACATCACGGCGGCGCGCCCTGCTCCGTACACCATTAATCTGGTGAAAGACGAACGCATCATCGTCACCGATATCAACGATATCTATTATGCAGAAGCCCACGAAAAGCTGACGTTTGTCTATACGCGGCGGGAAGAGTATGTGATGTCGATGAATATCACCGAATTTTACAGTCGCCTGCCGGAGGAGTATTTCTTTCGCTGCCACCGCTCATACTGCGTGAACCTGAGTAAGATCCGCGAGATTGAGCCGTGGTTCAACAACACCTATTCGCAAGCTGCGCGATATGGAGTTCTAGGTTCCGGTCAGCCGCAGCAAGGTGAAGGAGTTTCGCCAGCTGATGCGGCTGTAGCACCGCATCAGCATGGAGATTACAGTACGCGGCCCAAGGTCTGACGCAGGTGCGCGCCCGCGCCCAGCAGGCCGGGCTGATCGTAAGTGATCATGAAGACCGGAATGTGCGAGGTGTAGTCGCGGAAACGGCCCTTATCTTCAAACGCTGCACGGAATCCGGAAGCTTTAAAGAACTCCAAGAAACGCGGCACGATGCCTCCGGCGATGTACACGCCGCCAAAAGTGCCGAGGTTCAGCGCTAGGTTGCCGCCAAAACGGCCCATGCAGACGCAGAACATCGATAGCGCACGGCGGCAATCGGTGCAACTGCCGTTGAGCGCCCGCTCGCTGACATCGCGCGGCTTCAGGTTTTCTGGCTCCCTGTCATCTGATTTAACAATCGCGTGATACAGGTTTACCAGCCCGCCGCCGGAGAGAATACGCTCGGCGGAAACGTGGCCGAGCTCAGCGCGCAGTACCTCGAGGATCATATCTTCTTCGTCGCTGTTAGCGGCGAAATCCACGTGGCCGCCCTCGCCCGACAGGCTCACCCAGCGCTTATCAACGTGGATCAGATGCGC
Source organism: Candidatus Erwinia dacicola (assembly GCF_001756855.1). GTDB lineage: Bacteria > Pseudomonadota > Gammaproteobacteria > Enterobacterales > Enterobacteriaceae > Erwinia > Erwinia dacicola. The sequence goes on from NZ_MAYS01000379.1 coordinate 1,831, forward strand.
CACGCCGAGACCGGTGCCCGCGCCATACACGGCAACGGGCTTATCTTGGACTGCTGGTTCGCCGCCGAACTGCAGCACGTCATCAGGCGACAGCATCGGAATGGCCATCGATACGGCGGTAAAATCGTTGATGATCTCCAGCGCCTTGAAGGCCAGACTGGTTTTCATCTTACTGGTGGAAAATGCCCAGTTATGGTTGGTCATTTCGACCCAGTCTTCCGTGATTGGGCAGGCGATGGCAATACAGCCATGCTTAATGTCCTGCTGCTGTTCATCTAGATAAGCGTGAATCACCGCTTCCAGACTGGCATAATTTGTCGTGGGGAACGTTTTGGCTTGTAAAATAGCACCGGTCTCAACGTCACACAGTGCCAGGCGCGCGTTGGTGCCGCCGACATCACCTACCAAAGCATACTTAGTCATTATTGTTTTGCTCCACTTACGTCAATTAGACACACTATAAATTCCCCCCCGTTAAAATAACAACGCTCAGCGAAAGTAAAATCTAAGCGATCGTTACCTTAACGGGGTTAGTGCTTTTTGCCCACGGGCAACAGTCTGAATTGCGCACTCAATTGCAGTTTAGCTGCCATTATGCTGATGCAAGCAGCGACGGAATGTCCTGCTGCGGCAGCACCACTTCTATCAGCGTTAGGCGCGAGCTCTCTTCCAGCAGCTTCATTACTTCCTGCAGCTGCACCGTTTGCGTCACGCGCTAGCTCTGGGCCTGACAATCGACGTTCAGCGCCTGCGGCAGGCGCAGAGAGGGGCACTGTTGCAAAGATCTGGCGATGGTAAACTGATGCCACTGTTTAGTTGAAGGAGCAGCACATGAACCCATTTAAAGGTCGACATTTTGAGTGTCATATTATCCTGTGGGCCGTCCGCTGGTACTGCAAATATGGCATCAGTTATCGTGAGCTGCAGGAGATGCTGGCTGAGCGAGGGGTAAATGTCGATCACACCACGATTTATCGATGGGTTCAGCGTTCTGCACCTGAAATGGAAAAGCGGCGGCGCTGGTACTGGCGTCAACCTTCCGGTTTTGGCTCATGGCATCTCGATGAAACCTACGTGAAGGTCAACGGACGCTGGGCTTATCTGTACCGCGCCGTCGACAGCAGGGGCTGCACCATTGACTTTTACCTGTCTTCACGTCGTCACACCAAAGCCGCCTATCGCTTTATGGGTAAACTTCTGAATAATACGAAGCGCCTGCAAATTCCACGGTTGATCAACACAGATAAAGCCCCGACGTATGGGCGGGCGCTGGCATTGCTGAAGCGGGAAGGTAAATGTCCGCAGCATGTGC
>NZ_MAYS01000380.1 GCF_001756855.1 Candidatus Erwinia dacicola
TTATGTTATGGATGCTCGCTTTTTGATGGGGTCGCAGCATAATCTCTATTTATTCAACAGAGCCGAGAGTACGCCAAAAATAAAAATCGGAGCTAAATTTCTCCGGTTTTTTTATCTTTCAATCAGCACGATTAAGCCTGTTGTTGATCCTCTGCGCTGCCGGGCAACGGCCAGCCGCCCAGACGTTTCCAGCGATTAACTAATTCACAGAATAGATCCGCAGTCTGCAACGTGTCATACAGCGCGGAGTGTGCTTGGGTATTATCAAAAGCGATGCCAGCGGTGGTGCAGGCTTTAGCCAGAACAGTTTGCCCCAGCGCCAAGCCACTCAATGCCGCCGTATCAAAGGTGACAAACGGATGGAAAGGGTTGCGCTTCAGGCTGGCGCGCTCGGCGGCGGCGTTCATAAAGTTCAGGTCAAAAGTTGCGTTGTGCGCCACCATGATCGCCCGGTTACAGCTCTGGTCCTTCACGCCTTTACGCACCAGTTTGAAAATCGCATGCAGCGCTTCGTACTCGCTTACCGCGCCGCGCAAAGGGTTGTTCGGGTCGATGCCGTTGAACGCCAGCGCTTCAGGTTGCAGAACTGAGTTGACAAAGGGTTCGACATGGAAGTACAGCGTCTCATCTTTTTCCAGCCAGCCATTGTCGTCCATCTTAAGCGTGACCGCAGCGATTTCCAGTAAAGCGTTAGTTTTGGCATCAAAACCGGCGGTTTCAACGTCAATCACCACTGGATAAAAACCGCGAAAACGGCTGCTCAGGGTATTTAGTTCATTCGATTCAGACATCGGCATCTCATAGGCGAAAAAAAGACAGCGCACATTATGGCAAATTTCACCGCAAGATGCAGCAAACAGGAAGGAGGGGAGTGTCCCAAAGGCACCCTAAACAATTAATTACCCAAACCGTGACCAGCATGTTTGTTTTCGATCAGTTCGATTTTATAACCGTCCAGACCTTCAACAAAAGCAATAATGGTGCTGCCACTTTTTACCAGGCCGGCTTCATGTGTGACATTGCCATCATCTTTACGAATGCGACCGCAGGGCGCGGCACAATCGTCTACGCCCAGCGCGATATGACCATAAGCATTACCAAGGTCATACTTATCTACGCCCCAGTTATAGCTCAGCTCGATAGACGGTGCCTCCACTTTCTTCGGTATAGCCGACAAACGCGAGGGTGTACTTATATTCGGTATTTTCACTGGTGAGCAGAAGCTTCATGCCCAGCACGTTAGTGTAAAAATCAACGTAGCGTTGCAGATCGCCAACGCGCAGCATGGTGTGAAGGGCTTTGTTAAATAAAAAGAGATTACACTGCGATCCCATAAAAACAGCAAGCCCCCATAACATAAAATCAGTAGGTTACAACTAGTGTTCGGTAATACATGCTGGAATGGCTAGCATCTTCGTCCAAAACCGGCATATTAAAACAGCATGATTACCTATTATTCAACAAAGCATGTGAAAACGTGCAGATCGGTGGCTATGCCTACCGTTACCTGTGCAACACTTCCAGCCGCATCGACCTGAACTATTTGCAGGGCGTGGAAGGGGGGGCGATTGGCTGTTGCTTTACGCTGATTGGTGAAAACGGTGAACGCACCTTCACTATCAGTTCGGGCATGATAAACCAGCTGCACGCCGAGAGAATCCCGGAAGAGGTGATCGCCGGTGCATCCGCA
>NZ_MAYS01000381.1 GCF_001756855.1 Candidatus Erwinia dacicola
GCCGGATGAAGTCCTGAACGTGTGGCTCCAGCCGGTGAAAAGCATTTTTTGGCAAGGGTTTATGACGCTGTTCCCGTGCCAGCGAATCCGCTCTCCTGCAGGAGTAAACGCCGTTAAAAGTGGGGTCTGTATTGCGTCTGAGTTCCCTGCTGATGGTAGACCGCGGGAGATCAAGCTCTCTGGCGATGGTAGCCGGTTTGACACCTTCACCACGCCGCTTTTTCAATGTAGAACCGCTCTTTCTGAGTCAGATGTTTTCCCTGCATGCAACAGGCTCTCCAGTAGGACCAGAACGGAGATTTTATCCGGGTCTGGCCAGTGGGTCACTTTGTTGCGTTTCGAGTGGGTATGGGCGTGTGACTGCCCGCCACGCTGCAAATCCAGCGCTGAGTAGCGACTCAGTCGCAGCGCTTCTTCCAGCGGCATCTAAAACACTGATTCCACTTCGCTCTCGTTAGCCTGCCAGTTCAGACCCGACGGAAGCACGCCGACGACCGGCGTGACCTAGAACCCGGTTCTGCTGGTGACCCGCAGGCAGAATGCCGACCACGGTGACCGCCGGCGGCGGGATCGCGACTTCCTAAGCAGCTTCGCGCAAGGCGGTGGCCACTAGGGATGCATCTATCATTCGACCGGGAAATGCCACCTGCCCGGCATGTTTACGTAGTGTGGCGTCACGGCGGGTCAGCAACAGGGTTAGGCTGGCATGAGCGACGATCAGCACCAAGATGGCGGCCTGCCGACGCGGTAAATTCTGCTGCCCGGCAGCGGGCGGTTGCAGAATAGAACGCACCAAAAAGCGCTCCAGCACCGGGTTGTTATGCGTCATCTGTCAGCTGCTCCAGGCAGGGTAAAATGCGGTTTACTTTGTCGAAGGTTTCCTGATATTCCGCTGCTTCTTCACTGTCGGCTACGATCCCGCCTCCGGCAGCACAATAAATGGTGCCACGCTCGGCAATCAGCGTGCGGATGGTAATGCTGGTGTCCATGCGCCCGCAGACGCTGAGATAGCCGATACTGCCACACCAGACATTACGCCGCTGCGGTTCCAGCTCTTCAATAATTTCCATCGCCCGTACTTTCGGCGCACCGGTAATTGACCCGCCAGGGAAGCAGGCGCGCAGCAGATCGCAGGCGGAAAGTGCAGGTTTTAACTCGGCAGTGATGGTGCTGACCAGATGATGCACCGCTGGGAACGGCTCAACTACAAACAGCTCAGGCACTTTAACGCTGCCCGGGGTCGCAACGCGCCCGATATCGTTACGCAGCAGGTCAACAATCATAAGATTCTCGCTGCGATCCTTTTGCGACTGCGCCAGTTTCTCTCTCTGCAGGCGGTCAGCTAGGGGATCGGCCAAACGCGGCAGCGTGCCTTTAATCGGGCGCGTTTCAATCTGCTGACGCCGCAGTTTGATAAACCTTTCTGGCGACAGGCTGAGGATCGTGCTGTCTTGCAGGCGCAGAAAAGCGCTAAACGGGGCGCGATTGGCTGCACACAGCTGGCGGAATGCCTGCCATTCATTGCCCGCGTAGCTGGCGTTGAAGCGCTGCGCGAGATTCACCTGATAGCAGTCGCCGGAGAGCAGCCACTGCTGCACCTGTCGGAACTTCTCACCATACTCTTCACGCGACATATTCGCCTGCCAGCTGCTGGTCAGGCGAAAGGCGGGCTGAGCTGCCGCCTGCTGGTCGTCCAGCCAGGTCAGGCGCGCTTGCGCGTCGCCATGCACTACCAGCGTCAACTTTTGCAGATGGTGATCGGCAATCAGCGCCCAGTCGTAAATGCCAACCGCCATATCCGGCGTGATCAGCTGTTGCTGTGCTGCTGCGGGCAGTTTTTCAAAGCGTCGACCCAGGTCATAGCTAAACAGGCCAAGCGCACCGCCCTGAAACGGCAAGCTGTCATTATGCTCAGCACACAGGCCGCAGTTTTCTAGCTGCTGCTGCAGCAGCGCGAGTGGGTCATCCTCACTGACTATCGTCCCGGCGGCGCGCTCAATCACCGTCTGTGCGCCGCGCGTTGTCATGGTGATACACGGCTGTGCTACTAGGATATCAAAGCGGTTATCGCTGTGTTCGGCAAAGCTGGAATGCAGCAGCATCGCCCATGGCAGATGGTAAAGCGTGGCAAACCGATCGACCAACGCATCTGGCGTATACTTCAGAGGATGATAGACAGGCGACATGGTTCTTCAGCAGACAAATGTATACAGGTAGGCAAGTTTGGCATATTTTCAAGCCGCTGGCATCTCTTTGTCGCCCGTGGAATAATCCCGCAGCAAATCCACCTAGGAGTCACTATGTTTACAGGATTACCCGCGCTGTCGTACGAAAAGCAGCAACAGGCCGTAGAGCGCATTCAGGAACTGATGGCAAATGGCATGAGCAGTGGCGAGGCCATTGGAATGGTGGCGGCTGAAATTCGTGAGAATTGCACGGGCGGACATGTTCCGGTGATGTTTGACGAAGGTGAAGAAGACTACATGGGCGACAACAACCACGACGAAGAAGACGAAGAAGAGTAAGTGGTTTATCCCTGCCAGCTGCCGTCAGGGGAAAGAGGTTACTTAGCGAATTCAGATAATAAGTGCAACGCTCGGTCATGTAGATGGAGGGACGGTTAGCTACCGATAAGCTATCCTGCTCTTCCGACTAAAGATGAGCGAGTAACTATGAAATATCAGCAGTTAACCGAAGGATTACGATACCAGATAGCTCTGTTGTGTGAAGACAAAGTTAGTCAGGCCGAAATTGGTCGCCGGTTAGGCATCTGTAAGTCAACAGTCTCGCGGGAACTGCGCCGTAATCGCTCTGTAGATGGCTACCAGCCCTGCGGTAGCGCAGAAGCTCAGCACCAGCCACCGCAAGGCTGCCGGCAAACGCCGGATACATGAGGATACGGTCTTCTTTGGTTTCTTTGGTAGAGTCATAGGACGTGGTGTAAATTTGGAAGGATGGTGAGAGCCATCGGCTTATCCGGTAAGGTAATGGTTAATCAGACAATTATCTCAGAAGGAGTCAACCGATGGCCGACAACAG
>NZ_MAYS01000382.1 GCF_001756855.1 Candidatus Erwinia dacicola
CTGCCAAACATCAATTTAAGCAATAACCCCGACCGAAAGCATGTGGTCTGTCGTCTGTGTGTGATCCACAAAAGCACGATTTTAGCGGATGGCCGTGAGCGACCCCTGAAAAACGTAATTTAACTCATCAGGCTGACATGAGCTGCGACAATCCGCCAGCCGCAGGGTAACCGGACCCACGTCTGCTGCTGGCGACCAATTCGTTCGCTGCCTTCACGGGTGAACTCGGTGCTGCAGACCGCAAAGTCCTCGCCGTAGCTGGTGATTACGGTGTTCTGCAACTGGCGGTCTAAGCTGGCAGACGGGCGTAATGCGCGGAACGTTCTGATGGCATCAATACCGTACAGATTCTCCCCAGCCCCCAAGCGCACCGTACGCTCGTCATGCCAGAACAGCTCATCCAGTACCGCAACATTGTTGCTGATTAACGCCTCTTCATAACGGTAAAACGCTGCAGTGGCCTCGGCAAGAATACCCGGGCGATCGATATATTCATTTTTCATGTCATGACTCCATGCTGGCAGGAGCGGCCTGCGCAATGCCCATCTGCTCAAGCACGCGTGCGACTCGCAGGCAGGCTTCCTCTTTAAAGGGTGCTGAGATCAACTGTAATCCGATTGACATCCCCGAGGATGTGCGCAGTGGTACGGTGGTGACGGGCAGGCCTAGGAATGAGATCGGCTGCGTGAGCATCCCCATGCTGGCGCGCACCGGCAGATCGCTGCCGTTAATGCGCATGGTTTCCTGACCAATCAGCGTAGCGCTGGTCGGCGTGGCAGGGGCGATCAGCACATCAACCTCGGCAAAGCGTGCCAGCACCTGCTGCTGAAAATGACGGCGGAAGCGCTGGGCCTGTACATACCATGCGGAGGGGATCATCGCCCCGGCCAGCAGGCGCTCGCGCGACAGCGGTTCGAAGCACTCAGGCGAGCTGCGCAGTGCGGGCAGGTAGTGATTGCCGCCCTCGGACGCCGTAATAATAAAAGCCGCCGCGCGCGCCAGTTCGGCTTCCGGCAGCACTATCTCTTCGCTGGCGTTGAGCGCTTTTGCCGCCTGAGCCACCGCCAGCCGGGCATCGTCATCACACCACTGCTGGAAATAGCCGCCCAGCACGCCGCAACGTAAGCCTTCCATCCCGCACTCCAGCAGGGGAGTGACTGGCTGCATGGCTCTCTCCGCCTGGAAACTGTCCTGCGCATCGCGCCCCTGAAGTGCATCGTAGACCTGCGTCAGATCGCTGACGCGGCGCGCAAAGGGGCCGATATGATCGAGGCTGGCAACAAACGGATGGCTGCCGCTGCGCGACAGGCGGCCAAAGGTCGGTTTCAGGCCGAAGATGCCGCACAGCGAAGCAGGCACGCGAATCGACCCGTTGGTATCGGTGCCGAGAGAGAAGTGGACTACTCCGGCAGCCACGGCGGCGGCAGAACCGCCGGAAGAACCTCCGGCAATGCGCGCCAGATCGTGAGGGTTATGGGTTGCGCCGTAGTGGCTGTTTTCGGTAGTAAAGCCGTAGGCGTAAGCATCCATATTCAGCATACCGGAGAGCAGGCCACCGCTGGCGGCTAGCTTGTGGACCGCCCAGGCATCCTGACGCGCCACTGTGCGGTTGCTGAACAGACTGGCTCCCGCTAGGGTGCTGTGACCGGCCACGTCGAACAGATTTTTCACGGCATAGGGTACGGCAACCAGAACGGGCAGCGACTGGCCTTCACGCTTCAGGCGATCGAGGCGGTCGGCCTCCTGCAACATGCGCTCCTGAGTGACGCGGGTCCAGGCGTTCAGCGCGGGATTATGGTGCTCAATATTTGCCAGCGTCTGGCTGGCGATATCGCACGCGCTCAGCTCGCCCACCACCAGCGCGCGTTTTAGTTCTGCAATCGATAAGGACGCCAGATTCATGCTTTATATACTCCCGCCACTTCCAAGCGATCGTCCAGCGGGAATGCCATCAGCGGCGTCGCCATCGCGGCAATGCGGCTAAACTGAGTGAGTAGTTCAGCGCGGCGAGTCTCGTCCAGCTCCAGCGCCAGCACCTGCTCCATCTGTGCCACATAGGCTGCCCAGTTGGGTGTTTCTTGCTTCATGATCTCTCCCCTATCTTTTAAAATTTTCAACTCGGTTAAAAACCGGCCGCGCTGCCGTTGCTGCGTGGGTCGAAAGCGCCTTCCAGCATGCCGTTGATGTGGCGCACAATCGCCCCAGCATGGCCGACGGCCTCGCTGAAATCCGCTAACATCTCTACCTCATGCCTCAGCTCGCGTAGCGTGGCAACGGTCTCTGCGCTGAAGCGCCCCTCCAGCTTTAGCGAGTCCGATGCCTGGCCCCAAGTACGGCCCAGCAGCCAGCGCGGAGCACCGATCGCCGGCTGCAGCGCCATCCCCTGAATCACATGGCGGGTAAAAATCGCCGCCTGAGTTTGTGGCTGGCCGTCCCCGCCCATCGAGCCATACACCATGGTGCGGCCATCCGTCAGGCGTGCCGCCGCAGGATTCAGAGTGTGGAAAGGCTGTTTGCCTGGTACCAGTGCCAGCAGATGCTCAGGATCGAGGCTGAACGAGGCTCCACGGTTCTGCCAGGTGATGCCGGTTTCCGGGATCACCACGCCGCTGCCGAATTCATGGTAGATGCTCTGAATAAAGCTCACCGCCAGCCCGCTGCTGTCCATCACGCCCATCCACACCGTGTCGCCCAGGCCTTTGCCGGCACCCCACGGCGCGGCGCGATCCACATCGACGCGTGCAGCTAGCTGCTGCAACTGTTCGCTGTCGAGAAGCGCCTGCATTTCTTCCCGCATATGCAGCGGGTCGGTGATGTGCTGGTCGCGCAGGCCAAAGGCCAGCTTGGTGGCTTCGACAATGCGGTGAATGGTTTGCGCTTCGTCAGCCTCTGCCATCGCCAGATGGTCGGTAATGCCGAGGATCGCCAGCGAAACTAGGCCTTGGGTGGGCGGCGGCATATTAAATACGTCGCCGTACTGATGGCGGATGCGCAGCGGCCTGCGGCGTTTTGCCTGCTGGCGGTTGAGATCTTCCAGCGTTACCGGCATGCCAAGGCGTGACATTTCGCTGGCAATCTGGCACGCCAGCGGACCGCGATAGAAACTCTCCAGCCCGGCTTCCGCTAGGTGGATTAAGGTCGGCACCAGTTCAGGCTGGGTGAAACGGCTGCCAGGGCGTGGCACTTCGCCATCCGGCAAGAAGGTCGCGGCAAAGCCGGGCTGATTAGCCAGCTCGGCATGTTTGCTGGCGGTGGCTGCTGCTTGGGATTCTGTTACAGGAATGCCGTCAGCAGCATAGCGGATGGCATCGGCCAGCAGTCGCGTCAGAGGGCGCTGCGTGCCGCCCAGCTCCTTCGATACCGCCAGCGCTTCCTGCCAGCCGCTGACGGTTCCCGCCACGGTGAGTGCCGATTCAGGACCGCGATGCGGGATCGTGGCGTGACCTTGGTAGAAATCAATTGATGCCAGCGAACCGGCGGCACCGCTAGCATCAATGGCGACCGGCTCTCTGTTTGGCGGCAAGATCAGCCAGAAACCATCACCGCCCAAACCGTTCATATGCGGGTAGACTACGGCGATAGTGGCAGCCGCAGCGACCATCGCTTCGATGGCATTGCCGCCTTCGCGTAATACAGCCAGCGCGCTTTCTGATGCCAAGTGGTGAGGTGTGACCGCCATACCCAGCGGCGCGATATTGCTTTGATTCATCCCATTCTCGTGGTCCGGATTACTGATAGCTTAATATAAGCAATAACCGTTCCAGTTTGCCGAGTGATGGACGCAGGAAATTGAAAAACTGTCAGTCAGCGCCGATTTTAACAAAAAATGTTTACTGCGCTACAGACGGGCACGTTATTTGTGTATCATCCAGACAGTGAAACAAAAGTTACAGGGCAGAAACCATGAAGCAGCTTGATAAACGCCTTCGCAGCCATTACGCATAGCTATCGCCGCAGGAACAGCGTATCGCCGATTTTGCTTTCGACCATTTCGACGATCTGATTAGCTACAACAGCGCAGAGCTGGCGTGCCTTAGCGGGGTCTCCAAGGCCACGTTCAGCCGCCTCTTTAAGCGCCTGGGCTATGAAAAATATAAGGATATGCGCGACGAGCTGCGCACCCAGCGCCAGAGTGGGATGCCGCTGACCGACAACCGTGATGCCGTGCAGGGCAACACGCTGCTGGCGCGCCACTACAAGCAGGAGATGGCCAACCTCACCCAGTGGATTAACGCTATCGATACCGGGCAGTTGGGAGATGTGGTGCAGGCGCTGTCCAACAGTAAACGCATTTTTATCATTGGCTTACGTAATGCGTACCCGGTAGCGTTGCACCTGCGACAGCAGCTGCTTCAGGCCCGCGCCCAAGTGCACTTACTGCCGCAGCCGGGCCAGACGCTTGCCGAGGAGTTGGTGAATCTCGCGCCCGGCGATCTGGTGGTGGTAATGGCTTTCCGCCGCCGTCCGCGCATCATCCGCCCGCTATTACTGCAGCTGCAGTAGCTCGGCATCCCAACGCTGGCGCTGTGTGAGCCACAGGCGCAGGGCGTCATTGCACTGGCGCGCTGGCAGCTCTGTGCTCCGCTCGACAGCGTTTCGGCGTTTGACAGCTACGCCGCAGCCAACAGCCTGATCAACCTGCTGGCGAATACGGTGCTGCATGAACTGTTAAGCGATGGTCGCCAGCGCATTCATCAAATCGCCGACCTTTACAGCCAGCTGGATGAACTGAAACAGCGCTAATGAGGCACTGTTTTGGTGCTTTGCATGATTTTGAGGCGCGCCATGGCACCCCATTTTATTCCTGCATACCTGTCTCTACCCACACGTTAATCCGCCGCGCCTGTCCTGTGTTTGCTGGCTAATGGCAGGCAAATAAACGCTTTTTCGTCCCGCTGATCGCTTAAAATCAAAAATTTATGCAGTGTGCCGCGCGCTGGCACATTAGTTGCAAATAAATTCTTTAAGAATTTTTTGTTACATGATCTATTAACCGGGGAAGTGAAGATGAAAAAAGGTTTACTCGCATTACTGGCTGGTGCCGTGCTGTTCACCCAGACCACCGTGGCGCATGCCGATCAGCTGCAGCATATTAAAAAGCTTGGCGTTATTCGTATCACCGTGCCGCAGGACTTCCCACCGTTTGGTTCGGTCGGTACCGATTTACAGCCGCAGGGCTACGACATTGATATGGTGAAATACCTGGCGAAGCAGATGCAACTTAAGTTGCAGCTGGTGCCGGTCACCAGCGCCAACCGCATTCCCTATCTGCAAACCAATAAAGTGGATTTGGTCATCTCCAGCCTAGGTAAAAACCCGGAGCTCGAGAAAGTAATCGACTTCAGCCGCGCCTACGCGCCGTTCTTCCTTGGCGTATTTGGCCCGAAAGACGGCACGCTGAAAGACGCAGCCGAGCTGAGCGGCAAATCATCTATCGGCGTGACGCGTGGCGTGGTGGAAGACATGGTGCTGTCGGTATTGAACCGAAAGATGCCGAGGTGAAGCGCTATGAAGATAACAACACCACGCTCTCCGCTTATCTGTCAGGCTAGGTGCAGTAAGTGGTGACCGGTAACCTAGTGGTGGCCGCGATTTCCCGCCAAAACGCCGATAAAGCGCCGGTAGCGAAATTTATGCTGAAAGACTCGCCGTGCTTTATTGGCATGAAGAAAGAAGAACCGGCCCTGAAGGCCAAAGTTGATGCGCTGATCGAGCAGGCGATTCAGGACAAAACCTTGAACGGCCTCTCTGAACAGTAACAGTAGCTGACAGCGCCGCTGCCGGCTGACCTCGGCGCGTGACATACAGCCGCGCGTGGCGATTGCCCGCGCGCTGGCGATGTCGCCGAAGGTGCTGTTATGTGATGAAATCACCTCGACGCTCGACCCGGAGCTGGTCAGTGAGGTGCTGAAAGTGTTGGAGCAGCTGGCGCAAGAGGGCATGACGCTGATTCTAGTGACGCACTAAATGAACTTTGCCCGTGAAGTGGGCGACCGCGTGGTGTTTATGCACCAGTGGCGCGTCTGGGAGCAGGGCGACAGCAAAACTGTATTCGCCAACCCGCAGACCAGTGAACTGAAACAATTTATCTCCTCGGTGCACGGCCTGAGCTAAGCGCATCGCGAATGAACAGAAGGATGGAACAGATGGATTTATCTAAATTTACCCAGATCAACCCGCCGCATCGCCTGCTGATGGGGCCGGGACCGATTAACGCCGACCCGCGTGTGCTGCGCGCCATGTCCAGCCAGCTGCTGGGCCAGTACGATCCGGCGATGACGCAGTATATGAACGAAGTGATGGCGCTGTACCGTGGCGTGTTCCGTACCGAAAACCGCTGGACGATGTTGATCGACGGCACCTCGCGCGCCGGAATTGAAGCGATCCTGCTGTCGGCGATCCGACCTAGCAATAAGGTGCTGGTGCCAGTGTTTGGCCGCTTTGGTCTCCTGCTGTGTGAAATCGCCCGCCGCTGCCGTGCGGAAGTGCACACCATTGAAGTGCCGTGGGGCGAAGTGTTTACCCCAGACCAGATTGAAGATGCGATCAAAAAAGTGAAGCCGCGCCTGCTGCTGACGGTGCAGGGCGATACCTCCACCACTATGCTGCAGCCGCTGGAAAAGCTGGGTGCCATCTGTAAAAAATATGGCGTACTATTCTACACAGATGCTACCGCCTCGCTGGCAGGTAACGCGCTGGAAACCGATGCCTGGGGGCTGGATGCAGTCTCTGCCGGGATGCAGAAATGCCTTTGCGGGCCGTCCGGCACCTCGCCAATTACCCTTAGCCCAGCGATGGAAGAAGCGATCCGCAAGCGCAAATGCGTGGAAGAGGGGATCCGCACCGACGCCCATCAGAACGGCGTGGACGAGATGATTTACTCCAACTATTTCGATCTCGGCATGATCATGGACTACTGGGGTCCGGAGCGCCTGAACCATCACACCGAAGCCACTTCTGCGCTGTTTGGCGCGCGAGAATGCGCCCGCCTGATCCTCGAAGAGGGGCTGGATAACAGCATCGCCCTCCATAAGCTGCACGGTGACGCGCTGTTAAAAGGTATTCAGGGCATGGGGCTGGAGACTTTCGGTAATCTGCAGCACAAGATGAACAATGTGCTCGGCGTGATGATCCCTCAGGGCGTCAACGGCGACCAGGTGCGCAAGCTGATGCTGGAAGATTTTGGCATTGAGATCGGCACCTCATTTGGCCCGCTGATCGGCAAAGTGTGGCGCATCGGCACCATGGGCTACAACGCCCGTAAAGACTGCGTGATGCAGACCCTGAGCGCGCTGGAATCGGTGCTGACCCACTTTGGTTTCCGTACTACCCAGGGCGCTGCGATGCAGGCTGCCTGGGATCACTACAACGGGAGCCGCTAATGAACGCCTGCCCGATGAATGCTTCGGCGGCAGCGATGGCCGCCGAGCGCGTGATGTCCCGCTGTGATGCGCTGGCTGAAATCAGTGAAACCCCGGAATACCTCACCCGCGTCTATCTATCGCCGGAGCATCTGCGCGCCAACGCGCTGGTCGGCAAGTGGATGAAGGGGGCGGGAATGCAGGTGTGGCAGGATGGCGTGGGCAATATCTGTGGCCGCTATGAAGGGCAGGAGACGGGCGCTAAAGCGCTGCTGCTCGGCTCGCACCTAGATACCGTGCGCAACGCTGGGCGCTACGACGGCATGCTCGGCGTGCTGACGGCGATTGAGACCGTGCAGTATCTGCACGATCGCGGTGAGCGCCTGCCGTTAGCCATTGAGATTATCGGCTTCGCCGACGAAGAGGGCACGCGCTTTGGCATTACCCTGCTCGGCAGCCGTGGTGTGACCGGGACCTGGCCGGAAAGCTGGATTACGCATCCGGACGGCAACAGTATTACCGTCGGCCAGGCGATGCGTGATATCGGCCTCAATCCCGATCGCATCTGGCAGGCCGCACGCGACGCGGAAGATTTCATCTCCTATCTCGAACTGCATATCGAGCAGGGGCCGTGTCTTGAGCAGGAGCAGCTGGCGCTAGGGGTGGTGACGGCGATTAACGGTGCACGCCGCCTTAACTGCCGCTTTACCGGCGAAGCAGGGCACGCCGGGACGGTGCCGATGAGCTATCGTAAAGACGCGCTGGGCGCCGCCGCTGAATGGATGGTGTTTATCGAACAGCGCACGCCGCAGCACAGCCCGCAGCTGGTGGCGACGGTCGGTACACTGCAGTGTCATCCGGGGGCGGTGAACGTCATTCCCGGTGACGTGGCGCTGACGCTTGACGTGCGCGGTCCGGAAGACCAAGCGCTGGCCGAGCTGCTCTCCGAGCTGCTCACTCAGGGTGAAGCCATCGCCCTGAGCCGTGGCCTGAGCTTCAGCGCCGAAGAGTATTACCAGATTCCGGCAACGCGCTGTGATGACGCTCTGCAGGCTGCGTTAACCCAGGCGGTCAACAGCGTGCAGGGGCGTAGCCTGTCACTGCCGAGCGGTGCGGGGCATGATGCCATCGCAGTCGCCGAGCGTTGGCCGGTCGGCATGCTGTTTGTGCGCTGCGATCGCGGCATCAGCCATCATCCGGCAGAGTCAGTTACCACCCAGGATGTCGCGCAGGCGGTGCAGGCCTATGTGCAGGCGGTGAATGCGGTGGCCTGTAGCCAGTCAGCGTAGGGTCAAGGCATGCTTCGGGCAATTTCCACTCGAAACACAACAAAGTGACCCACTGGC
>NZ_MAYS01000383.1 GCF_001756855.1 Candidatus Erwinia dacicola
GCGGCCCGCTGCACATAATCTGGCAGTGTCCCGGCGACAGAAGCGGCGGCAATAAACTCGACCGCCTGTTTGCGCTTCATGCTGAGACCGCCGTTTTCGCTGCTGTCCATAAGGCGTAACACCTCCTGGACCAGCACCATCCGCGCATCACCGACTGCTTTCTGGCTGTCGGTCAGCTCGCGCAGCTTCTTCTCCTGCAGAGCCGGGCATTTGCGGTACAGCGCCAGCTCGCGCTGCACTTTCTCGCCACCGGCTCCCGTGACCAGCTCACCTGTAGTGGTCGCTCTTGCCGGAAGGGAAGCAGCCTGTGCCAGCAGCTGACGCGCCATGTGGGCCTGAACGGCTTCACGTGCTGCGTCCGGCAGGCAATCAACGTTGTACTCAAATGCCTTAGTGCCTTCGCGGCGTCGCACTAACGCTCCATTACTGCCGGATACTTTCGCCAATGCCTCACGAATACCCTTGGGTGTCGCAGGCAGGCCGGGAAGCCCAACTAGCTCTTTTGCGACAACAAACATAATCAGGACGCTCTCTGGATGTAACTTTCATTTAGATAACGGCTAGGCCAGATTTCTTCCGGCGCAACCCCCAGCGCATCCGCGACAATCTGCTGATAAGGCTTGCACGGAGTGCGCAAAACACTTTTGAGAGAGTCTTTCTTGTAACCAGCCTGGAGAGACAGTGCACGGAACGACAATCCTCGCTTGTGGATCTCCGCCTTGATGTTTTCAGGGTGCCAATCAGCAACCAGATCTTCTTTTCGGTTCATCATTCATCTATCCTAAAAAGTTACTCGTGCAGATAACCGCGTGGTTATCTCTACGGGTAAAAGAATAGATCGCCAAAAATACCTTATCAAGGTATTTTTGGGTAATTTGCGGTTATTTTAATTTATTTCTTATAAATCATAGCGATAGATATAAAAGAACCTGTATTTCCAAAAGAACCTTGAGGTATTTTTGTGGGGCAATCCAAAGAACCTGTTATTGAACGAATTACCAGCCTTGTTCGTCACCATCCATCAAGGAGTGCGGCTGCCCGTGCATGGGGAGTGAACATCAACACATTGAAAAGTTATTATCGAAAGGAGGGGCCGATCCCAGAACCCCGCGATAATCTCTTGGCGCGTATTGCCGAAAGTGAAGGTGTTAGTTTCGAATGGTTAAAATATGGGGACGGAGAGGAGCCTCAAGGAGGTTCTTTGGTTGACTCAGAATCACCAAAATTAACCTGTGATGGTGATGAACTTATCCAGTTATTAGGGTTCTTAACGGTCGATGAGAGAAAGCAATTGGCAACAATGCTAGCCCGCAAAGGCGTTGAAACGGTCCTTTACCTTCTTGACGAAGACAATGTCAAATTCCTAAAACTTGATCGGGTTATGAAGGAAAAAGTCTTGGGCTTGCAGCCTCAAACCCTCGAAGAAGCTGCTCGTATCGATGAAGAGGCTAGAGAGTGTGGTCCCGATACTGAAGGCGAAACGCTCCCCCAAAGCCTAGCATCCACCAGTAAGCGGGCAGGCTAAGTTAGCGCAGACGGTAGTTTGCGTTAGGTGTAACGCTTTATACTTATGTGGCCAATGAGCTTGATCAACCAAATGGCCAACCCGCTTAAATGAAATTCGAAAACTGTTTAAACGCCTTTCAAAGTCACGCAAGTTACAATCAGTAGAGTATCAAATACTGTTCAAATAAATCAGTTTTAAGTCGTTTTTTCACGACGAGTATCAAACCTAATTTTTCTACCAAAGCCGCGCCAGTCAAAGGTTGTCGGCTTGTCTGAGGTATGCACAATCAGTATCAAAATGATTACCCCCCACACTGAGTGCGGAAGACGAGGCGCTGTTTCGCGGGTTGATGAGCGGCACGGACAAGCTGGCGCAGGACACCATTGTTCATAAACCGCTGCGTAAAAAGATAAGTGAAGTGCCACAGAAACGCGTGCTGTCGGAATAATTTGACACGCCCCGACCAGAAAAATGGTCGGCCCCAAAGGTAACGCGGAAAATTGTAGGGGCCAATCTTCTTTTTCGGTCGGGCTGCAAAGCGATTACATCGCCTTAGCTAACTTCGCCGGAGAGACCTGCCACTCCAGCTTGCCCACCACATTGTCCGCATCGAAATCGATGCAGGCAATAGCCGAAGTGGCGAACATCGGCGGCGCTTCCTGCGGGCACAGTGCGGCCACCAAGTAGCCCACCAGCGGCAAATGCGAAATCACCAGCGCCGACTTCACTCCTTCATTCGCCAGCGCGTGCATGTAGCACGCCACCAGCCTAGGATCGCCACTGGGAGTTAATTCTGGCAGCACATCCTCACCTTCCGGCAGAGACAGCGCTTCACGCACCGTGCTGAGAGTTTGCTGGGCACGCAGGTAGGGACTGACTATCACCTGTTCAATATCAACCGATTGACCGCTAAGCCAGATCGCCATTTGACGGGTTTCATCACAGCCGCAGTGAGTCAAAGGTCGAACTGAATCACTTGCTGCATCTAAAGCTGCATCGCCGTGACGCATTATGAAAACTTGCATAATAGCACCGCTGTTGTTAAACAAAAACGCCGGAAGACAAGGCCAACTGACTCTTCATTCAGAGAATGAACGCTGTGTTGTACCCCAATGCCTTTAGTATAGTCAACTGATTGTTTACTTAGTGAGCGCCTTGAAAAGCGCCCGCCAAAAGTAACTCACCCCGTGACCAGACTAACCAGCTAAATCACGAAAACTATTCAGATTTACATCCGGTTTATAGAACGTAGTGCCCTTACAGGGCGAGCGTCACGGCTTCGCCGTTCCGGTGCTTTGCATGACCGGAGCTCCGCTTTATACTCAGCTCCATGTATATCCCGCGTCCCGCCAAACTCCTTTTCACCGTCGATGACGGCTGGAACCGCTATCTCGAAAAACATGGCGACAGCGTCAGCCAGTGGACCCAACTGGCCGTTGAGCGCATGCTCGCCTGTGGCACCTGCGCTATGGGTGTGCGCCGCTACTGCTGCGCTTTACCTGACTGTACCTGACTGTACCCACTCCCGCTTCTTCTGCCAGAGCTGCAAGTCAAAGGCCTGCGGCATGAAGTCCACCGAACAGTGGATTGCTGAGCAACAACACGTCCTGCCCGACTGCGAATG
>NZ_MAYS01000384.1 GCF_001756855.1 Candidatus Erwinia dacicola
CCATGAAAGCCAGTTCGCACAATGTCTGCTGGACGGTATTGGTGTTCAGCGCCAGAACGGTAGCATGAAGCGACGTGGTCATGCTGTACTGGCAGATAAAGCCTACTCTGGACATGCGTTACGCAACGAACTGAAAAACAAGGGTATAAAAACCGTCATCCCTCGTAAATCAAATGAGAAAATGGCGTCAGATGGTCGTTCACAGCTCGATCGTGATGCTTACCTTAATCGCAATGTTGTTGAACGTTGCTTTGGTCGCCTGAAAGAATATTTTTGTCAGCGTCTGCCAGTCGGGGATTAGCCCCAGCGTGCGTTTCTGTTCTGTAGTAAGCTCTTTCCCCTGACGCAGGGCATTGGTCAGGCTGACCATCTTTTTACTCATTACACGTACATGCTCAGGGTCAGCATTATGGCCGTTATAGGTGGCGAAGCGCCGGGCCAGCGTTATCGGCAACACGCCATTAAGACGCTCAATAATACCGCGCGCCTGCGGATTGCCCGGAATCCCGGTCATGTGGTCAATGCCAATGCGCGGGAAAATACCGGTAATATCCGCATCGAGCATATTGTTCTTCTCACCGCCGCCGTTATCGGAATAGACGAACAACGGTTTACCGTAATGCTCCATGCCGTGGCGATAAGCTTCTGCAACGGCGAAACGGTTCTCTGACAGTGACAGGCTCCACCCGACAATTACACGTGTCCGGCCATCAATAACCATCGTCAGCTCTGGCGTGAACGGGCGGTTATAAATTGGATGCAGCACTTTCATATCCAGAGACTTACCATCGGCAATCCATATCCCGTTCACCGGCATCATTGACCAGTCACGCTTGCTGTACACCTCAAATGCGCGAGCGGCAGAACCGCTGACCCGTCCGGCCATGCGCTTATATAGAGGCTCTTTTTTCAGCATTCTCAGCACGGCATCGTAAGATGGCATCGCCGCCAGCACTGCGGGCTGATCCTGATACTGCATCTGCCACCATTCCCTGAACTTACGCCACGCCGCTTTGGCCGAATCCCCGGTGGGAACCCCGTAATAAGCCTTGAAGGCCACCCACCAGGCGCAGTTGTCAGGCTGCTGTTTCTTTGGCTGCCCTGGCGCCAGAAGTACAAGCCGCTCCAGGCTGTTCTTGGTTGAATGATACAGCGAGTACCACTCCTGCAGGCTGCGAACGCTCACGCCTGACCGCTTACCCTTGCGGGCATTAGCTAGATCAACAGCCTGCTGGAGGCGCTCAGACTTAAACCCAGTGCTCGATTCAGAAGAAATAAACGCAATCGCACCAGCGCGTGTTTCACCCTCACTCCGCAGACGATCAACCTCCATCGCCAGTACATACCTGGCATCGGCAATCTTGCGCTGCTGCTCCGTCAGGCCATCCGCTTCGCGTTTCGCAAGGGCCGGGTAATCCTGCATCAGCTTTAGTTCCAGCCGGGGTTTAGACAGCACAGGTGCGGGGTAGCGGCAACATCCGGGCCATTATCAGCAGACTCCATCACCTGCTGCAGAAAACGCCGTTTAACAACGTCCCGCGCAGTTTCCGGCAGGCAGTCAATGTGATACTCGAATGCCTTCGTGCCTTCACGGCGGCGAAACAGACTTTGATTTCCAGCTGACAGCCGGACCAGCGCCTCGCGAATACCCTTGGGTGTCGCAGGCAAGCCGGGAAGCCCAACTAGCTCTTTTGCGACAACGAACATAATCAGGACGCTCTCTGGATGTAACTTTCATTCTAATAACGGCTGGGCCAGATTTCTTCTGGCGCAACCCCCAGCGCATCCGCAACAATCTGCTGATAAGGCTTGCACGGTGTGCGCAAAACACTTTTGAGAGAGTCTTTCTTGTAACCCGCCGGGAGAGACAGAGCGCGGAACGACAATCCGCGCTTGTGGATCTCCGCCTTGATGTTTTCAGGGTGCCAATCAGCAACCAGATCTTCTTTTCGGTTCATCATTCATCTATCCTAAAAAGTTAGTCGTGCGGATAACCGCGTGGTTATCTCTACGAGTAAAAGAATAGATCTCAAACGAAACCAAATCAAGGTTCTTTTGAGTTAATTTGAGATCTTTGATTTTCTTGTGGTTAATTCATTGAAAAGGATAGTGTTTTTATGCAAAAGAACGTTGGGGTATCAAAGGAACGAAAAGGTTCTTTTGAATCAAATGGAAAAGAACCATTCAGTGAGAGGCTTAAAACTCTCATGCATGGGCGTAATATCAAACAATGCGCCGATGACTGGGATATCAAGCTAAGCACTCTCAAAAATTATTTTTCGAGACTCGAGGCTCGACCTCGTTATGAGGTGCTCTCGAAGATATCAAACAAAGAAAAAGTCTCAATTGAATGGCTTTTGAATGGGGTAGGTTCAAATGAACCTTCCAGTCAACAAAAAAACACCCCTAACGCTAAAATCTTGTGGCTGAATCGGCTAACAGAAATGCTTGAACTTTTAAGTGATGAGGATGTGGAGGCGTTAACGAGACAGCTAACGCTGAAGGGCGTAGAGACGATTCTCTACCTGCTTGATGATGACAACATCAAGCTACTGAGGCTGGATCGGGTGATGAAAGAAAAGGTTCTGGGCTTGCAGCCAAGAACCCCAGAAGAGGTTGCTCGTGACGATGAAGAGGCTAGAGAGTGTGGTCCCGATACTGAAGGCGAAACGCTCCCCCAAAGCCTAGCATCCAACAGTAAGCGGGCAGGCTAAGTAAGCGTAGACAGTAGTTTGCGTTAGGTGTAATGCCTTATACTTATGCGGTCATTGAGGCAGATCAACCACATGACCAACCCGCTTAAACGAAATTATAAAACTGTTTAAACACCTTTCAAACCTTCGCAAACCACAGTCATTCCAGTGCAGAATTTATTGCAAAAAAA
>NZ_MAYS01000385.1 GCF_001756855.1 Candidatus Erwinia dacicola
CGTTGCCAGTCAGCGCATAATGGGCCAATTACCGGACCGGAAGGCTGTAAGTGAATTTACACGACTTTGACAGACTCGACCGGTTATTCCATTCCCAACTCTTTCAGCTTGCGGGTCAGGGTATTACGCCCCCAGCCGAGCAAACGAGCGGCTTCCTGCTTATGTCCCTGCGTTTGACGCAGCGCAGCGGTTAGCAGCGTACGCTCCATCTCCGGTTGAGCTTCCGACAGCAGGTTTTGATGACCGGCGCGCAGCGCGCGGTCAGCCCACTGTGCCAGCAGCGTGGCCCAGCTATCCGGCAGCGACTGCACCGGGTTTTCCAGCATCGAGGTCTCAAACAGCTCCGGCGGCAGATCCTGAATTAACACTTCCTGACCCGCAGCCATCACCGTCAGCCAGCGGCAGGTGTTCTCCAGCTGGCGCACGTTACCGGACCAGTGCAGGTGGGTCAGCGCCGTTTCGGTTTCCGGATGCAGAATTTTCGCCTCCACGCCTAGTTCACGAGCGGCAACCTGCAGGAAGTGACGTGCTAGGCGCGGAATATCTTCCCGACGTTCGCGCAGCGGCGGTAGGTGTACGCGGATCACGTTCAGGCGGTGGAATAAATCATCACGGAATTTCTCCTCCTGTACGCGCAGCTCTAGGTTCTGGTGGGTCGCGGCAATAATACGCACGTCCACTTTCACCGGCGCATAGCCGCCCACGCGATAGAACTGACCATCAGCCAGCACGCGCAGCAGACGGGTCTGTACATCCAGAGGCATATCACCGATTTCATCGAGGAACAGCGTGCCGCCGTCGGCCTGCTCAAAACGGCCCTGACGGATCTGATTCGCGCCGGTAAATGCGCCTTTCTCATGGCCAAACAGTTCAGATTCAATCAGATCTCTGGGAATTGCCGCCATATTTAGCGCAATAAACGGCACCTTGGCGCGTGGGCTGTGGCGGTGCAGGGCATGAGCTACCAGCTCTTTACCAGTACCGGACTCGCCGTTAATCAGCACGCTGATCGACGAGCGCGACAGGCGGCCGATAATACGGAACACATCCTGCATTGCCGGGGCTTCACCGATAATATCGGTGGTCGGCCCGCTGATCGGCTGGTTACGCGGCTGCTGCTGCTCCTGATAGTGGCTGATGGCACGCTCAACCAGCGCCACTGCTTCATCGATATCAAACGGCTTAGGCAGGTAGTCAAACGCGCCCTGCTGGTAAGCGCTCACCACCGCGTCCAGATCGGAGTGCGCAGTCATAATGATCACTGGCAGCATCGGGTGGCGTTGTTTAATCTGTTTCAGTAGCGCCAGTCCGTCCATGCCGGGCATACGAATGTCTGACAGTAGTACATCTGGGGTCTTAGTGGCGAGGGCTTCCAGCACCTCGTTCGCGCCATCAAAGGTAGCGCAGCTCAAATCGGCTCCAGTGAGCGCACGTTCGAGCACCCAGCGGATGGAGCTATCGTCATCGACGATCCAAACTATCCCTCGTTGCATAGAAACCTCACTGGCGAATAGGCAGGTAAACCGAGAATTCAGTATGTCCGGGCCAGCTGTTGAACTCTATTTTCCCCGAATGCTGGTCGATCAGGCTGCGGGCGATGGATAACCCCAGCCCGGTGCCGCCTTCGCGGCCACTCACCATCGGGTAGAACAGCGTGTTCTGCAGTTGCGCCGGAATACCCGGGCCGTCATCTTCAATATCGATGCGTGCCACTAGGCGATAGCGCGTACCGTGCAGCGTTAACTGAAACGCCGTGCGGGTACGTAAAGTAATGGTACCGCCTTCTTCATCCAACGCCTGTAAAGCGTTGCGGACTACATTCAAAAGGACTTGTTCTATTTGATCCGGGTCGTGCGGCAGCTCCGGCAGGCTTGGATCGTAATCACGGATTAACGACACGTTGTCCGGCAGTTCCATCGACACCAGATTGACCACGCGTTCAGCCACCTGATGGATACTCTGGGTGACGTGCATCCCTAGCTGTTGCGGGCCCAGCAGACGGTCGACCAGATTGCGCAGGCGATCGCCCTGTTCAATGATAACCTTGGTATACTCGGTTAACGACGAGTCGGGCAGGGCTTTGGCCAGCAGCTGTGCTGCGCCGCGCAGTCCCCCCAGCGGGTTTTTAATTTCGTGTGCCAGACCGCGGACTAAATCCCGCGCTGCCACCTGTTGTGCATGCTGCAGCTGTTCTTGGCTGAGCCTGCGCTGGTTATCCATCGGAGCCATTTCTAGCAGAATCAAACCTTCGGGCAGACGTTGTGCGGTGAGCGACATAATGTGCGCACGGCTGTCGACCACTAGGGTCACTTCGCTATCGGTAAAGCCCTGTCCGGCATCTAGACTTTCGAGCATGACCTCAATATTCAGGGAAAAATAACCCATTAGTTCCGGCAGTGGCGTACCAAACAGCTTGCGGGAACTCTGCGCCAGCAGTTGCTGAGCCGCAGGGTTGGCGTAATGAACTACCAACGCGTTATCAACCAGTAAAATACTGTTAATCAATGAATTGAGAATCTGCCCAGCATCGGGCAGAGTGCCAGTTGCCATTACAGCGTTCTCCTGAGTAATTTATCTGCACCAGATTGGTGCGTTATAGTCATACAACCCGGAAATCGTCGTCCTGACGTTGAATTCGTGGAGAAAAAAGCCCATCCGAAGATGGGCTGAAAAGTTTCCACGGCAACAAATAAAACCAATTAAACGCTGTAGTACAGTTCGAACTCAACCGGGTGCGGAGTCATACGAATGCGGTCGATTTCTGCCTTACGAAGTTCGATGTACGCTTCGAGGGCATCGTCAGTGAACACGCCACCACGGGTCAGGAACTCGCGGTCTTCGTTCAGTTCAGCCAATGCTTCGTCCAGAGAACCTGCCACTTTTGGAATATCAGCTTCTTCTTCTGGTGGCAGGTCGTACAAGTTTTTGTCCATGGCATCGCCAGGATGGATCTTGTTGATGATGCCGTCTAGGCCAGCCATCAGCAGTGCTGCGAAGCACAGGTACGGGTTAGCCGCTGGATCCGGGAAGCGCGCTTCGATACGACGTGCTTTCGGGCTGGCAACCACTGGGATACGGATAGAAGCAGAACGGTTACGGGCAGAGTAAGCCAGCATAACTGGCGCTTCGTAGCTTGGGACCAAACGCTTGTAAGAGTTGGTAGTCGGGTTCGCCAAGGCGTTGATCGCTTTAGCGTGCTTGATCACACCGCCGATGTAGAACAGTGCCATTTCAGACAGGCCGCCGTATCTGTCACCAGCGAACAGGTTGGTGCCGCCTTTAGACAGAGACATGTGACAGTGCATACCAGAACCGTTATCACCGAACATTGGCTTAGGCATGAAGGTCGCCGTTTTGCCGTAGGCGTGAGCGACGTTGTGAACCACATATTTGTAGATCTGAATTTCGTCAGCTTTTTTGGTCATGGTGTTGAAGCGGGTCGCCACTTCGTTCTGACCCGCGGTAGCCACTTCGTGGTGATGAGCTTCAACGACCAAGCCCATTTGCTCCATGGTCAGACACATAGCAGAACGGATATCCTGTGATGAGTCGACCGGTGGCACTGGGAAGTAGCCGCCTTTCAGACCTGGACGGTGGCCTTTGTTGCCGCCTTCGTAGGTTTTACCGGAATTCCAGTAAGCTTCAACGTCGTCGATAGCGACATGGGAACCGGAAGTGCTGCTGCCGAAGCGAATATCGTCAAACAGGAAGAACTCTGGTTCTGGTCCAAACAGCACGGTGTCCGCGATGTCGGAAGAGCGCAGGAAATCTTCAGCGCGTTTAGCGATAGACCGTGGGTCACGGTGGTAGCCCTGCATGGTGCCTGGCTCAAGTATGTCACAACGGATGATCAGTGTGGAATCTTCGAAGAACGGGTCAAGGACAGCGGTGGTTGCGTCAGGCATCAGAACCATGTCTGATTCGTTGATGCTTTTCCAGCCACCAATCGAGGAGCCGTCAAACATTTTGCCTTCTTCGAAGAAGTCAGCATTAACCTGATGAGCGGGAATAGTTACGTGCTGCTCTTTACCTTTGGTATCGGTAAAACGCAGATCAACAAATTTGACTTCGTGCTCGTTCATCATCGACAGAACGTGTTCAGCGGACATACTTAACTCTCCTAGATTTGTCATTGTCGTCGTGGTTAGAGATCTTTACGGTGCGTTTTGCGTTTCGCCGCGCTTACTCCGATAATAAAGATTCCTGACAAGCTTACAACCGTTGTGGAGACTGGGATTTTTTGCTTGAAAGAGTAGCTGCGAAATCTATGCCAACTTTTTTGTTTATCTGAAAAAAAAAGCCATAATGCGCCCTTTCGTGAGACGAGGACTGCACCACGATAGAAGTCGCGCACCATTTTAGTGCTATTGGCTGATAAATGGGCACTGTTTTGGTGCGATTTTTCGTCACAGTGCAAGCTTTGCACTGAAAATGGCTATATAAAGCAATCCGAACAGTTATCTTTAATATATGAAATTCATGATCCTGTTCAGTCCTTCGATTGATCTGTGTACAATGGCGCGCTATTTCTAATGCCTGAGGCAAAGCTGTGATCGAAAATTTGCGTAACATCGCCATTATTGCCCACGTTGACCATGGTAAAACTACCCTAGTTGATAAGTTGCTACAGCAGTCTGGGACCTTTGATCCCCGCACCGAAGCGACCGAACGCGTAATGGACTCCAACGATTTGGAGAAAGAGCGTGGGATTACCATCCTCGCAAAAAACACCGCCATTAAATGGAACGACTATCGCATCAACATCGTTGATACCCCAGGACATGCCGACTTCGGCGGTGAAGTAGAGCGTGTAATGTCGATGGTTGACTCGGTGCTGCTGGTTGTGGATGCAATGGATGGCCCAATGCCGCAAACCCGATTCGTGACCCAAAAAGCCTTCGCTAATGGTCTGAAGCCGATCGTGGTAATCAACAAAGTTGACCGCCATGGCGCGCGTCCTGACTGGGTTGTTGACCAGGTGTTTGACCTGTTCGTTAACTTGGATGCGACCGACGAGCAGCTCGACTTTCCGATTATCTATGCTTCAGCCCTGAACGGTATTGCAGGTCTGGATCACGCGGATATGGCGGAAGATATGACCCCGCTGTACGAAGCGATCGTGAAACACGTTTCTCCACCACAGGTTGAGCTGGAAACCCCGCTGCAGATGCAAATCTCCCAGTTGGACTACAACAACTACTTAGGTGTTATCGGTATTGGCCGCATCAAACGCGGTAAAGTGCGACCTAACCAGCAGGTTACGATCATCGATAGCGAAGGCAAAACCCGCAACGGTAAAGTCGGTAAAGTGTTGGGCCACATGGGGCTGGAGCGTATCGAATCTGCTGAAGCGGAAGCGGGCGACATCATCGCCATCACCGGTCTGGGCGAGCTGAACATCTCTGACACCATCTGCGATATGCAGAATGTGCAAGCGCTGCCAGCCCTGAGCGTTGATGAACCAACCGTTACCATGTTCTTCTGCGTTAACACCTCTCCGTTCTGCGGTAAAGAAGGTAAGTATGTGACTTCACGTCAGATCCTTGATCGTCTGAACAAAGAGCTGGTGCACAACGTGGCACTGCGTGTTGAAGAAACCCCGGACGCTGACGCCTTCCGCGTATCAGGCCGTGGTGAACTTCACCTGTCAGTTCTGATCGAAAACATGCGTCGTGAAGGTTTCGAACTGGCGGTATCCCGTCCGAAAGTTATTTTCCGTGAATTCGAAGGCCGCAAGCAGGAGCCATTCGAAAACGTGACCCTAGACATCGAAGAACAGCACCGGGGTTCTGTGATGCAGGCGATGGGTGAGCGTAAAGGCGACATAAAAAACATGGACCTGTATGGCAAAGGTCGCGTTCGTCTTGATTATGAGATTCCAAGCCGTGGACTGATTGGCTTCCGTAACGAATTCATGACCATGACTTCCGGTACTGGCCTGCTGTACTCCACCTTCAGCCACTACGACGACATTCGTCCGGGCGAAGTGGGCCAGCGTCAGAACGGCGTGCTGATCTCTAACGGCCAGGGTAAAGCGGTAGCCTTCGCCCTGTTCGGTCTGCAGGATCGCGGCAGGCTGTTCCTCGGCCACGGTGCTGAAGTGTATGAAGGCCAGATCATCGGTATTCACTCACGTTCAAACGACCTGACCGTAAACTGCCTGACCGGTAAGAAACTGACCAACATGCGTGCTTCCGGTACTGACGAAGCCACCACGCTGGTTCCGACACAGAAGATGTCCCTCGAGCAGGCGCTTGAATTCATCGATGATGACGAACTGGTAGAAGTGACTCCACAGTCTGTACGTATTCGTAAACGTCACCTGACTGAAAACGACCGTAAGCGCGCAAGCCGCGGTCCTAAAGAAGCGTAATTTTTCTTTAGTCCTTATGGGTCGGAATACTTCCGGCCCATCGTTTTATCTGGAACTTCCCCGCAGTTTTTCAAATTTCCCTCCTGTTCAGCCTCCCGTTTTACGACTAGAGTGAATACCTCGCGAATTCAGATAATAAGTGCAACACTCGGTCATGTAGATGGAGGGACGGTTAGCTACCGATAAGCTATCCTGCTCTTCCGACTAAAGATGAGCGAGTAACTATAAAATATCAGCAGTGAACCGAAGGATTACGATACCAGATAGCTCTGTTGTGTGAAGACA
>NZ_MAYS01000386.1 GCF_001756855.1 Candidatus Erwinia dacicola
TTTGCAACAGTGCCTTATTTTAAAGGCCCCTCTAGTATGACAACCTTTGACAGCTGTCGCGTAGTCGAGGCGATGATACCGATGATTGAACTGTATGGTGTCGATCTCTATGAGCTGATCACGCCGGAGTCGCGTGGCTAGGATGAAAATCGCTAACGCAACCTTATTACTGCTGCCCGACGACCCAGGTTAACACCTCGTCGGACTGCACCTGCGCTCTACCGATAAACTCCCGTCCGGCCACAATCTCCGCTGAAAATGTTTGCGTCAGCCGCAGCCTGAGCTGTTGAAGATCGTCACTACAGGCCACCACTTGCGCCACGCTGAAATCCATAAACTGTAACAGCTGCGGATAGAGCGCTTTGTACAGGCTCTCCTTCAGCGAGAACACCACCGTCAGGGCTAGGTTAAACGGCAGGTTGCACTGCTCCAGCAGGCGCTTTTCCGCTGCGTTGATCAAAATGCGCTGGGTTTCGGCGGCAGTTTCCGCCGTCATCAGGCGTTCACAATCCACCCCCAGCAGCAGCCCGCGCTCCTGTGTCAGCAGCGCGCATACCCGATGCTGCATATGGGACAGCGACCCACCGACTCCCTCAGGCCACACTGGCGTGCGGTCTTCCCTGTTACGCAGCACAAAACCCTCAATCCCGAACCTCTGCATCGCCTGCTGAATGCAGTAGCGGCTAACCAGATATTCAACGCGGCGCTTTTTAACGGCACGAGTGAGATGTGCGGGGGGGGCGATGTTCAAGGTGCTGAACAGGGATTCCGAAAACTGGCTGGTGTCGAAACGCACATCAAGTAGCTGAATAGCCGGATAGTCGTCGAGGGGGCGCAGGATGTAGTTACTGAATAGTGGGGTGCTTAGGGCAGACATAGCCATTAACCTGTCTAAAAAAGATAAAATATTTAAACAGGTTAATGGCTGGATATCAAAAACTACTTTGTCGCATCAGTGAGTTGGCGGCATCGCGAAGCTTTTCAGAGAGACGACGAAGTGATCGTCGCCCTTGGAAATTTTATCGCCGTGCTCACACCACTGGCTGGTGAACGTAGTGCCCTTACAGGGCGAGCGTCACGGCTTCGCCGTTCCGGTGCTTTGCATGAC